>NZ_JBHURV010000005.1:90738-312607 GCF_042673865.1 Streptomyces sp. NPDC056987 | reverse complement strand
CGAACAGAGAAAACGTTCCCTTCCCGCCTATCATTGAAGCGATGGTAATGGAAATTACGATAGAGCTTCGCGATGTGCAAGCGAACACCCGCGCTGCGCGCGGGTGTTGCGCTCCTGCTCCGCAGGAGCGCTGGCGGCTCGCTTCGCTCCCCGCTCAACTCGCTCAACTCGCTCAACTCGCTCGCTTCGCGAGCGAGTTGGTGTCCCTTCCGCTGCGCTTCAGGGACAGGCGGCCTCTTTGCGGCCTGGGCCGGGGCTTCGCCCCGGTCGGGGGCTTCCGCTGCGCTCCAGCCACCTCCGCACTGCGTGCGGTTGGTGCGCCACGCTTCGCGCGGCGCACTGGCTGGCAACAGGGGGCTACGGGGGTGGTTGTCTTGATGGGAAGTCAGGGTGGTCTCTGGTCATGTGATTCTGCTTGGGCTTGACGGTAGGTCAGCGTGGACGAGTGATGCATCAAAATTGATTACTGATAGACTCTGGAATTATTGCTACCCAGTGGATGGGCGGTCATTGACCGTGAATGACACCGTATATCTGCATGAGGTGGGGTGAGGATATGGCTCAGCTCGCGAACGCATTCTCGGCCGGCTTCCAGGCTGCCCAGGGTTACCCGCCTGCAGAGCACGAGGTGCGTCTCGTTACCGCTGAGGAGGGTACGGCCGCTGTCGCACTGCTCGTTCGCGCAGGGGCAGCCGAGGCACTCCAGGAGTACTACGCCCAGCTCGGCTCTGTCGTCCTGCCTGATCTGGGCAGTGGCATCTGGATCGATGACGCTTCCTCACTCGTGTCGCAGGCCGAGGCTGGCAACTACCCCAAGAAGCTTGCTGGGGCCGTTCATGACACCGTGACAGTGTTCGGCACAGACGGCGGAGGAGGTATGTACGCGGTCAGTCACATCAGCGGCGGGATCTACCACCTCACGCTCGGCGCCCTCACCAACGACAGCTACGAGCTCGACGGCTACCGCTGCACAGCCACCAGTCTCCGGGGCTTCCTCGATCAGCTGCGCACCGACCTCGCCGGAGCCGTCCTGGCCCAGCAGGCTTCACACCCGCGACGGGGACGACAATAATCTGCAGGAGAAAGGACGCTTCGGTGGAAAAGAAAACGCTCCGTCCTCATCAGAGGGAAGCCGTCGATGCCATTGTCAAGGCTCTCGAATTCCCTGCAAGATCTTTTGTGCCTGAGCGCGGGCTCCGGACTCAGGTGATCATGGCCACCGGATCCGGCAAGACCCTCGTTGCCGCCCGCAGCGCGCAGGAGCTCCACGCGGGACGCGTACTGGTCCTTGTGCCCTCGCTGGATCTGCTCGCCCAGACCGAGGCCGCCTGGCGCGAGGGCGGACGTGGGGGCCCGATGATCGGAGTGTCCTCGCTGCGCGGGGACGAGGTGGTCTTCCCCAACACCACGGACGCGGACGAGCTGGTCGCCTGGGTGAAGCCGTTCGACCACGTCACCGTGTTCGCCACGTACGCCTCCTTGGGCCTGGGCACCCTGGAGCGCGCACACCGCGTGGGCCTGACGGGCTGGGACCTGATCGTGGTCGACGAGGCGCACCGGGTTTCCGGCCGGATCGGGAAGCCCTGGGCCGTCGTCCACGACAACACCCGGATCCTGTCGCTGCGCCGGCTCTACATGACGGCCACGCCCCGCCTGTGGCAGCTCGGGGACGAGGACCAAGAGGGCGCGCCGGGCGAGCTGGTGGCGAGCATGGATGACTCCCCGGGCTCCCCGTTCGGCAGCAGGGCGTTCACTTTGACGCTCTCGGAGGCCATCGACCGGGGAATCTGTGCCCCCTACCAGGTCGTATGCGTGGACGTCACCGACACCCAGCTCCAAGCTGCGCAGCTTTTGGGTGCCGAAGCACGGTCCGAACAGGTGCGCGGGGCCCGGCTCGCCGCGCTCCAGACCGCGCTGGTGAAGGCCTCGGCGGAGGAGGCCTTCCAGCGCACACTCGTCTTCCACCATGTCGTGAAAGAGGCCGAGGCATTCGCAGCCGGCCTCCCGGACGTCGCCGCGCAGCTGCACGCCGCCGACCCGCAGCTGTATCCGCGCACGATCTGGGCCAACTGGCTGTGCGGCGAGCACAAGCCCCTGCACCGCCGCCGTGTGCTGGACGAGTTCGCCGACGGTATCGCCACCGACGGCACCATCGTGGAGAAGAGCTACCTCGGGTCTGTAAAGGTCCTCGGAGAAGGCGTCGATACATCCCGATGTGACTCCGTGTACTTCGCGGACGTGCGCGGCTCCATGCCCGACCTCGTCCAGGCCGTCGGCCGGGCACTGCGAATGCAGCCGGGCGAGGGCAAGATGGCCAGCCTGGTCGTGCCGGTGCTGCTCGGGCCGGGCGAGACCGCGGACAACATGCTCACCTCCCGGGCGTTCGGCGGGTTGGCCAAGCTGCTGGAGGCGCTGCGGGCGCACGACGCGAGGATCGTGGAGAGCCTCGCGGAGCAGCAGGCCCCGAGCCGCTACACGCCCGTAGCCAAGGACGAGAGCGGGAAGAGCAGCAAGGGGGGTGGCGAGAGCTCCGGGGGCGTCAGTGCCCCCGCCAAGGCCCTGCTGAAGTTCTCCACGCCCCGCGACCCGGCCGCTCTCGCGGCGTTCATCAACCTGCGCGTCCTCAACCCCGAGCATGAGCACTGGCGGCGCGGCGTGGAAGCCGCCGTCATCTACGCCCGCGAACACGGCGACCTCCGCGTCCCGTTCACGTTCCGCGTGCCCGCCGTCGACGACCAGGAGGCGGAAGCCGCGGGGTGGCCGGCCACGCTCGCAGGTTTTCCACTTGGGCAATGGATCGCCGACGCCCGCCGGTTCTACGCCCGCGGCGAGATGGACCAAGACCGCGCCGTCCAGCTGGAGAAGCTCGGCATGATCTGGTCGCACTTCGACGCCGCGTGGGACGAGGGCCTGGCCGCCGCACGCGGGTGGGCCGCCGAACACGGGCACCTCCTGGCCCCGCTGGACGCCACCTTCCAGGGCGCGGCGGTGGGCATCTGGTTGAAGAATGCGCGGGCCGCAGCCCGGAAGGCTGCGGAGATCGAGCGGCGGCGCGCGGAGGGTCTGACGGTGGAGTCGTCGGCCGGGGCGCTGTCGGACGAGCGGCGCGAGCAGCTGGAGGAAATCGACGCGTCCTGGTGCCCGAGCTGGCCGGTGACGTGGCAGCGGTGCTTCCACCTGGTCCGGATGCACCTGGACGCGGGCGAGGCGCTGCCCACCGAGGCGGGCGAAGTCCTGTGCCAGGGCGAGGATCTCGGGCGGTGGGTGCAGTCCGTGCGGTACGGCTGGGACCAGCTCACGACCGTGCAGCAGTGGATGTGCGAACAGGTCCTCGGGATCGAGCCCGCGACCGAGGACGAGAAGCCGCCGCCGCGCCGTACGCAGGCCGACAAGTGGGCGATGCACTACGAGGCCGCCCAGCAGTTCTACGAGCGTGAGGGGCACCTTCAGGTCCCGAGGAAGCACGTCGAGCGGATCGTCGGCGAGGACCAAGAGGAGCGGGAGCACAAGCTGGGGGCTTGGGTCAGCAACCAGCGGAGCAGGGCGGCGACGCTGACGCCGGAGCGGATGGAGCTGCTGTCCGCGGTCGGGATGCGGTGGTCGTGATGGGCGCCGTCGTCACCGCCGCCCTCGCGGCCGGCTACCTGCTCGGGCGGCTGCGCCCCTGGCAGCGTCCGGGCGGGGCGGCCGATCAAGCCCGCGTCAGCGAAGCGTAGGTCCGAGGCGGCGCCGGGCGGCAGGCCGTCGTCGTCCTGGTCCACGTCGTCACCACGCCGCGCACCAGCTGGCGCATCATGCTCGCCCCGGGATGCTGGCGCCTGTACGCGATCCGGACTGGGGCGCCAAGCGCTCCCGGGGAGAGCACGAGTAGACGGAAGGTTGCCGACTCCCTTACTGGCGATCGACCCGCTGGAGGGACTTCGGCAGGAGAGGCCCGGACCCAGGCGTCCGGGCCTTCGTCGTGCCCCGGGATCTTTCCGGCCGCTGCTGTCCGGGGCCGGGCTTGCGGCCCTACGGAGTGAAGAAGCCGTGCCCGGGAGGACGAGACGCAAGCACCTGAGCCCTGTCACTGTCCCGCCCGCAATGTCGAACTCACGCCGGAGGCAGTACCGATGACCACTCGCCAGACACCCGGGGCAACACCCGCGCCGATCGCCGCTACGCTGAACACGCCACCCTGGGCCAGGGCCGAGACCCCACAGGGAAGCTCTCAGGCAGAGAGCCGCAGCAGGACTGCCGACCGTGCGGCGCACACCCCCGCGGACGACACCACGCAGGTGTCCGCTGTCCTCGACCCCTCTGCTCAAGGGAGCAGCATCATGACCCGGGACAACGTTCCCGCGCCCGTCCAGCCTCCCGACCCCGCGCCCGTTCCGCAGCAGCCCGCTGCCGGTGCTGGCCTGGCCGCCGCGATAGGCCAAGGTGCCGTTCAGGGCGCTGTTCGGTCCATCACGGCCCGGTTGGTGGACAAGTTCCTCACCGACCCGCCCGACTGGCTCAGAGCCTTGTGGAACGCGCTACCTCGGCTCTGGGAGTAGCCACCGTGGCCGGGCAGAACCACTCTGCCCGGCCACTGGCGCCGCTTCGAGCAACGTGTCGGCGTATGTGAGGGCTCACTGCGATGCATCAAATGATTACGTTTTGCACCAGAATGACATGTCTAGATCCTCAATAGATTCTCAATAGGAAGACACATTGGAGTACGGCGATTAGAGTCGCAGTCGACTGATGACTCACAAGACACGCGATAGATTGAGTCTTGGCATTACGAATGGCATTCTCCAATGACGGAGAACAGGAGAGCCCGCCACATTGAGATGTGACGGGCTCCGGGATCGCTCACCCGGACCTGGTATCAGCAGGTCCGGGTGAGTCACCCGCCGCGCAGCTCAACCGTGATCTGCACGATCGCGCCGAGCACCGTGACCGGGGCCACCACAGGTGATGCCACCTGGTGTAACCAGTTCAGCGCCCGGCGCCACGGCGCCAGCGGCTCCTCGGGGGCACCGGCCCCCTCCGGAGGAATCGAACACATGAGGTGCATGCATCCTTTCGTTCGCGACACGCGCTGACCGCGTGCCTCCTGGTGAGCGAGTTCCGGCGACCAGGTCTCCGGCCCTCGCCTCCCAGCAGGCGCAGCAGTACGGATCGCGGCGCGGGCGATTTCCCCGCTGTGACTCTATAGGGCTCCCCCGATGCGGGCGGCACGAATTCAAGAAACCGGGCTGGGAGTTAGTTCTCACTCGTTTTTCCACTCCCCGTTCGACGGGTGAATCGGACAGCATGTCCGCAGCCAGCAATCACATTGCAGACCCCTGCTGGCGATGTGAGGTGGCCCGTCAGGCGGCCGGTGGTCGGCGGGCGCAGGCTGATGATGTGGAGTGGCCTGTGGATGTCGCCCTGGCGCGGCCGGTGACCGAGCTGCCGACGGGGCCGTGGGCGTACGAGATCAAGGTCGACGGTCACCGGACGGTGCTGTGGCGTACCGGGGACGGTGTGCGGCTCCGCGTCCGTGCCGTCCAACGATCGCCGACCAGTACGTCGCAGGTCTGCACTTCCGTACGGTCGGCTTCTTGGCAGGATTTCGGTATGGACTTACAGGAGGTCGCAGCGGTCGCCGCAGCCGTAGTCGCGGGTGTGGGGATTCCGTCTACTCTGCTCATCGGCCGGTGGCAGTTACGCGCGGCGCTGAAGGCGGCAGATGCGACGCATCATGCTGGTCTCGCACAGGCGGAGGCGACGTACAAGGCCGCTGTGGACGCGGTGCGTGCTCAGTCCGACTCCACGCACGACCAGTGGCGCCGGGGCGTGCGCAGAGAAGCGTGTTCCGTGTTCCTCCTCGCGGCGGAGGAGGTGACGGGCCTGGCCGAGGAGATGCTGGACGGCTCAGGCGTCGAGCAGGACCTGGTCTCCGCGCGCCGTGCTCTGAAGCGGGCACTGGTTGTGCTGGAGCTTGAAGGGCCGGCCTCAATGGTCGAGGCTGCCGTGGAGATGAAGGCGTGCTGTGACGAACTCGTTTCTCTGGCGACCGACGACGGCTATGCGGCCAGGGTGTGGAGATCGTTCTACGCCGTTGTGGAGGCCGAGCGCGGGGCCACGGCCCGGATGGAGCAACTGACCACTCCCGCGCATGACGCATTGGTGGCATTGAGTAGTTTGCAGCAGAGGCTCGACAGCGTGCGGAGGGCTCATACCGAGGTGGTCCGGCCCGTGCGCGCCGGGCTCATCGAGGCGCTCTCCGGCTACCTTCCGCGAACGGATGAGCTTCTGGCCGATCCGCAGGTTGCCTACGAGGCGCTGGAGCGATGCCACATGAGAGCGGTCAGCTGTCTGCGGGAGCACCTGAGGATGCCGGAGGAAGAAGCAGAAGTACTGCTGCGGGACACCATGAATGACGGTCGCACGGCGATGCTTGACCACATGGCAGGCGAGTACACGCGCTTGGAGGAGGCACGTCGGGCGTTTCTCAGCGTCGCACGGCACACGTTGGACGGAGAGCTGCCGGACGTACGCCCCACAGGGCAGTCCGACCCTCTCGCGGGAAGGCTTGCCCACCCGCCGGAACGGTAGATCGCGGATGGGCAGCCTCCCACCGACAACGCGGGCTTGCCCAGGGTCACCTTGGACTTGCCCGCACGGTCGGCAGGGAAGCTTGCCCGGGTCAGGTGCGGAAGCGGGAGAACCAGCCACCGTCTTTCCACCGGCCTGCTCGGCTTCCTCATCCTGGCGGAGGCGCTCCTGCTCCTGGCGCTCGTGTTCGTGTTCGCCGGCTTCGGCCTGCTGCTGGGCTGCAACTGCCCGGCTCTGGCAGTCCTCGCACAGGTACGGGTGCGTCTGGCGCCTGGTCCAGTCCCGGGTGTGCCTGACCGCTTCCCAGCGGTCGTCGGTGAACTTGCGCCGGCAGTCCGTGCACACGGGCCGTGATGCCTCCCGCGCCGCGGCTTCCCGTACCGCACGGCGCCGCTGCTCCTCCCGGTCGGCCTGGCGGCGGCGGGCGAGGTAGGCGTTGCGGCGGGGGTTGCCGACGGCGTCTCTCAGCGGCTCGTGGTGGTCGCGGCCGAAGCGCAGGAACGCGGGGCCGGCCGGGCCGTGCTCACGCAGCAGGTCCAGCGTGGTCGCCACGATCGGGATGCAGCGGTCGTAGGAGTGAAAGCCCTCGCCACCACCGGCCCTGCCAGTGGTCGCGGGTGAGGTCGGCGACCTTGTCGGTCTGGCTCTGCGCGGAGCGTTTGCCGACCTGGTGGAAGACGAGCAAGACCGGCGGGTGCACCCGCTCGTACTGCTCCCCTGCGGGCGCGGACCAGCGGGTGCGCCACATCGGCTTCTCGATGCCGTCGGTGTCCTTCTCCATCCGCTGGAAGAACCTCATGTATTTGTCGAACTTCCGCGCGATCAGGACGGCTTCCTCGGTGCAGTTGTCGGCCTCGATGAACAGCAGCGGCACCCCGGCCTCCGGGGCGGTCAGGACGATGTCGGCGCGGGCGCTGCCGATCGCGGGGTTCTTCCAGGTGCCCTTGACCGGGAGGGCGACCTCGGTGGCGTAGGAGGTGAGGGTGCCGATCCCGTCCGGGGCGTCGACGGCGGCCCGCGCGGTAACCCGGGCTTCGGCCGGCTCTCCCGCGACCAGGTCGAGGTCGGGCTTGGGGCGGATCAGGGCGATGACCGTCTCGTTCACCGTCATCGGGTGGGAGGCGCCGGAGCGGCCCGCGCTCTTGGGCATGCCGCCCATCTCCTCCGGCTCACGGTCCAGGTCGATCGCGGCCGCGGCCAACCCGTCCTTCGTGAGCAGCCGGACCTCCTCCCCGCCCCGGGTACGGCCGCCGTCGACGGCCAGGCCGTGCCTGCGCAGATCGTTCACCGCGCCACGGTGCGAGGCCGTACGGGCCTCCTTCCGCTTGGCGGAGGTTGGTTTGGTCGTGTGCCGGTACGTCAGGTGCGGCGAGGACAGCCGCTGGATCTGGTCGGCCGTGGCGACCTTGAACACCCCGAGCACGCGCAGCACATCCGCGCGCAGCGCGTTACTCGATCCCGCCTCGTTCGCCTCGCGCTTGCCCGCCATCAGCCCCGCCCTCCCATCCGCACCCGGCCTGTCCCCGGGTGCGCTCGTCGCTCGCGGCCGGCCCCCGGACGCGACCGGGGACCAGCCCTCCGGACCCGATGTTCTCCCCCACCACCGACACCCCACTCACAAACAAGGGAGGACAAGAGGGTCGTGACACTTCGGTGGAGGCCCGAAAAGCCGTGGTGAGCAGGAGAAATGCCCAGTGCGTGGTAGATGCGAACGGAAGTGGCTTCGGCAGTGGGAACACGGCTGTCGGCATCGACGGCCATCGTGAGACGTTGGTCTCCTGAGCGGCCAAGCCCTCGAGTCTGGTTAGGGTCGGGGGGTGGATCGCTGTAGCAGACGGTCGGACGACGTGTTCGCTGGGGAAGCACGGGGAGAGGTGCCGCCGCGGGCTGCCCGGGCGCTGTGGTGGGGGGCGGCGAGTCTGGTGCTCGCTGTCCTGGGCACCTCGGTGCTCGTCGCCGGCGCGGAGCACGGCCGGCGACTGCTCGTGGCCATGGCCCTGGTTATTGTCCAGGTCTGTGCCCTGAGGTGGCAGACGCGTGCCCCGGTTGCCGTACTGGCCGTGAATGCGGCGACGGGGCTCGCGGTGTGGGCGTTGCTGCCTGCGGTGACCTTGACGGGAGCGCTTCTGGCGGCGCAGGTCGCGTTGTGCGTGGTGGCGGCCACCAGGCCGCGGCGGGTGTCGGTGGGAGCGTTGGCGGCGATGTGTCTGCCGGCGTCGTTGGCATTCGGGGCGGGCGGCCTGGCGGATCTGGCGGTCTATCTGCTGACGGTGGTTTTGGCGTGGACTGCGGGGCAGTGGCGCAGGGCGCAGCAGGCGCGTATGAGGGCGGAGATGCGCCGGGCTGTGGTGGAGGAGCGTGCGCGGATCGCGCGCGAGGTGCATGACGTCGTGGCGCACACGCTGTCGGTGATGGTCGTTCAGGCGAGCGCCGCCGACGATGTGTTCACCCAACGGCCTGATCAGGCCCGTGTGGCGCTGCGGGCCATTGAGACGGGCGCACGCTCGGCGCTGGGCGAGCTGCGCCTGCTGCTGCGTGCGTTCGGGGCCGACGTGGGAGAGGACGGGGCCGGGGAGCAACGGGAGCCGGGGCCTTCGCTTGCGTACCTGGATGAGCTGGCCGACACCGTACGGATGACTGGGATGACCGTGCACGTACACCGTGAGGGTGCCACCGGCGGGCTGCCGACCACAGTGGACCTGACGGCGTACCGGATCGTCCAGGAGTCCCTCACCAACACGCTGCGCCACGCGGTCGGCGCTGACAAGGTGAGCGTGCGCGTGACAGTCGAAGGGGGGTATGTGAAAGTCACAGTGGTCGACAACGGGCGTACTCCGCAGATCCGTTCTGCCGCAGCGCGGGCGGGACGCGGTCTGGTGGGGATGAAGGAGCGCGCCCGGCTCGTGGGCGGCAGCCTGCGCGCCGGGCCGCTGCCCCAAGGCGGGTTCGAGGTGGCGGCGCAGCTGCCGGTGGAGGGCGCGTGATGACGCTGCGCGTGGTGCTGGCCGACGACCAAGCCCTGGTCCGTACCGGATTCCGCATGATCATCGACGCTCGGGAGGATCTTGAGGTGGTCGGTGAGGCGTCCGACGGCCTGGAGGCGGTGCGGCTGACGCGGGAACTGGCGCCCGACGTGGTGCTGATGGACGTACGCATGCCCGTGGTGGACGGCATCGAGGCAACCCGGCAGATCGGGGCGTCGGGCAGTGGGGCCCGGGTGCTCGTGCTGACCACCTGGGACGTGGACGCGCACGTGGTCGCCGCGCTGCGGGCCGGAGCGAGCGGTTTCCTGCTCAAGGACATGTACCCCGCCGAACTCGTCAACGCGATCCGTCTCACCGCGCGCGGCGACGCGCTGCTGGCGCCGGCCGTGCTGAGCCGCGTCCTCAGCCGGTTCCTGCGCGCCACGCCCGACGCGGCGCCGCCGCCGTCTCTGCAGGACCTCTCCGGACGCGAGCGGGAGGTGCTCACCCTGATCGGTCAGGCGCTGTCGAATGCGGAGATCGCCGAGCGGCTGCGTCTGTCGGAGGCCACCATCAAGAACCATGTCACCGCGGTGCTGCGCAAACTGGGTCTGCGCGATCGCGTCCAGGCCGTCGTTGCCGCCTACGACCACGGCCTGGTCGAGCCGCGCCGCCCCTGACAACGCCGCCTCCTCCTCAGGGAGGAGACCAGGACGCGGTCCTCCTGCGTTCCCAGTGCCGTCCCGTCCCCGTGGCCGATCCGTGGCCAGTGTGCCCGGAGATAGCGTCGAGGTGTGAACGACGACCTGGCCTGCCTCATGTATCTGCTCGCCTACGACGACGCGGCCAAAGGCCCTTACAACCGTTCCCGCACGGAGCTGCTGGTCCGTACCGCCGCCCTGATCGATCTCGCGTTGCGCGGCCGGCTGGAGGAGGACCGTGGGGGAACGGTCACTGTGTCCGGCGCACAACCGACCGGTGACCCGGTTCTGGACGGCGTGCTCAGCGATGCTGCCGCCGGGCACGGTTGGAAGCGCCTCGTGCGCCGCCACCGCAAGCAGACCCTGACCCAGGTGGAAGACCGGCTCGCCGCGGCGGGAGTTCTCACGGTGAAGACGCCCCGCACCCGCTTCTTCACCCGGCGGCTGACCGTGAACGACCGCGCCGTGCCTGCCGCACTGCGGGCCCGCGTGTCCGTGGCACTGCACGGGGACGGTCCCGTGACCGAGCTTCCCGCCGCCGACGCCGCGCTCCTGGCACTGGCCGCGGCGGGCGGCATCCGGTCGGTTGTCTCACGGCAGGACCACAAGACCTTCCGGGGCCGTATCGACGCCTGCACGGGGCGTCTCGCCACTTACGCGCCGGGCCTGGAGAAAGCGGTACGCACACTGTCGACGACCATGATCGCCGCGCAGGGCGGTATGGGCGGCAGCTGACCGAACGGGGAGACCATGAGCATGCACCGCGTCCTGACCATCCTGGGCTGCGCCTTGACCGCCGTGCTCGCGACGGCCTGGTCCCCAGCGCCACCGACCCATCCCGTCCGGCCTCCCGCCACGACGGTACGTATCCACGACGGCGCGGTGCGGGGCGCCGCCCACAACGGCTACCGCACCTTCGAGGGCATCCTCTACGCGGCTCCCCCGGTCGGCAGGCTGCGCTGGGAGCCGCCGCGTCGCCCGGCCCCCTGGCCCGGGGTACGGGACGCGACCCGGCCCGCGAGCGCCTGCCCGCAGTCGGCCGGAGAGGTGCCCGGAGGCAGCACCGACGAGGACTGTCTCCACCTGAACGTCACCACGCCCGACGACGCACGACCCGCACGCCCCCGGCCGGTGATCGTATGGCTGCACGGCGGAGGCTTCACCACCGGAGCGGGCAGCTCCTACGACGCCCACCGCATGGCCACCCGCGGCGACGTCGTGGTCGTCACTGTCAACTACCGCCTCGGCGCCCTCGGTTTTCTCGCACACAGCGCTCTGCCCGGCTCCGGCACCTTCGGCCTGGCCGACCAGCAGGCGGCACTGCGCTGGGTCCGCGCCGAGATCCGCGCCTTCGGCGGCGACGCGCGCAACGTGACGCTGGCCGGCGAGTCGGCGGGCGGCTACAGCGTCTGCGCCCAGCTCGCCTCACCCGCCGCCGCGAGGCTCTTCGACCGGGCGATCATCGAGAGCGGCCCGTGCACAGGCCGCCTCGACCGGCCGTTCGCCCCTTCCTCCGTCCCCCTGTCCGCGGCGCGCGCCGCGGGCGCGGGTCTCGCGGCGAAGGTTGGCTGCGGCTCTGCCCCCGATGTGATGGCCTGCCTGCGGCGTGTGGAGGTCTCGCGTCTGCTCGCGTTTCAGAACACCGATCAACAGCCCGCGTACACCACGCCGTTGCTGCCCCTCGACCCAGCAACGGCCATCGCCGCCGACCGTTTCCACCACGTCCCCGTGCTCATCGGCAACAACCACGACGAGGGCAACGGCTGGGCTGCCGGGATCATCCAGGCCGGCCATCCCATCACCCCCGACACCTGGCCCGACGTCGTAGCCGCCTTCTTCCCCTCCCCGGGGCAGGCGAAGGCGATCGTCCGCGAGTACCCGGTACACCGCACCGACGGCGGACCCGTGTTCGGCGCGGTCATCGGCGACGCCGACTTCGCCTGCCCAACAACGCGCACCGACAGCCTGCTCGCTGCCCATGTGCCCCTCTGGCGCTACGAGTTCGCCGACGAGCACGCCCCGCCGCTCACCCCGGGCACACCGCCGTTCCCGCTCGGCGCGCCCCACGCGAGCGAACTCCCTTACTTGTTCGACCTGGGCGGCCGCCCCCGCGACCTGACCGCGGCACAGCACCGGCTGGCCGGCATCATGATCGACTACTGGGCCCGCTTCGCCCGGACCGCCGACCCCAACGGCCCGTCGACCCCTCACTGGTCCCGGCAGACGGTGCTGTCCCTGGCACCGGACCACATCGTCCCTACCCGCACGGCACAGCCCCGCCACCACTGCACGTTCTGGAACGCCCTCGGATGACCATGGACAGGTCAGGGTCTACCGACCAGGCCGACGGACCCTCAGCACCGCGAGCGCATTCAGGAGCTACTGCGTGCGTACGGGCCGGGGGGCGCGCCCGCCACAGCGGCTTCGCCGCAGACCGACCAGCCTTCCAGCCGCCACCGACATGCCGGCTTGCCCAGGATCGCCTTGGGCTTGCCCGGGCGGGGCGCAGAGGCGCGGCGAGCCGGCCAGCCCGGGGTCGGTCGCTCGGCTGGGTGAAGAACGCTCATCCGGCGAACCGGGCACCCTGCGGCAGACGTCGGTGGGGCCATGGACTCCCCCGACGGACAGCATGTCTCCGCCCCCGGTCTCCTCGTCATCGACATCACCGCCGCTGACGAGGCCACCGCGCACGCGGCCATGACCCTGGACCGGCTGTGGGCCACCTCGGGCCCCCGCCCCGTACGCCGCAACCCCGGACAGGCCGGAGTGAAAGCACGTCTCTACGAAGACCTGAGCCGACGCCCGGATGAAGACACCTATCTCCAGAACGTCGCGCAGGAGACCCGCAGCTAGACGGCAGAAGCGGTGGACAGACGGCGGCTCCATGAAGAACCACCCATCGACGGGGTGATGGGCCGGGACGGGTGACGTCGACTGGAATGTCGCTTTCCGTATGTGAGTAAATACGGAGCGTTCTGAGTGTTCCTCTTCCCTCGTGGGCCTAGATGAAGGGCACAGCCATGTCTTCGGCCGTGCGTAAGACGATGAAAACTCCGGTAGTACGGGGGCTGGCCGCCGCGGCCGTCGCGTTGGGCAGCTGCCTCACACTCGCAGGCCCGGCAGCAAGCGCCGGCGCGGCGCCCGCCGCCCCCGTGCCGACGGTCTTCTTCGGCGACTCCTACACCGCCAACTACGGCATCGCTCCCGTCAACCACGAGGGCAGCGAAAGGTTCTTCTGCTTCCAGGCGAAGGACAACTATCCCGCCGTCGCCACCCGGCGCCTCGCGGACAAGGGCGTCACGCTCGACGTCCAGTCGGACGTCTCTTGCGGAGGCGCGCTCACCCATCACTTCTGGGAGAAGCAGGAGCTGCCCTTCGGCCTCGGAGAGCTCCCCCCGCAGCAGGACGCGCTCAAGTACGACACCCAGCTGGCCGTAGGCAGCATGGGCGGCAACACGGTGGGCTTCAACCGCATTCTGAAGCAGTGTTCCGCCAAGCTCCGCGGCGACGACGGGGTTCTGCTGCCGGGAACACCGGTGGACGAGGACGTGCCGGCCGCAAAGTGCCGCGAGTTCTTCGCGTCCGGGGACGGGAAGGAGTGGCTGGACGACCGGTTCGAGCGGGCCGGATGGGACCTGGAGGAACTGCTCGAACGCATCGCGTACTTCTCTCCCGACGCCAAGCGCGTCCTGGTCGGCTACCCCAGGCTCGTGCCTGCGGACACGAACAAGTGCCTGACCCCGGCGCCCGGTCAGACGGAGCTGCCGCTCGCCGACATCCCCAAGGACGCCCTGCCGTTCCTGGACCAGGTCCAGAAACGGCTGGACGACGTCATGAAGAAGGCCGTCGCAGACGCCGGCGCCGACTTCGTGGACCTCTACGCCCACGCCAGCGCCAACACGGCGTGCGACGGCGCCAACCGGGGTATCGGCGGCCTGCTGGAGCCCTCCCAGGTCGAGCTCCTCGGCCGGAAACTCCCGTGGTACCTGCACCCCAATGAGAGAGGCCGGGACATCCAGGCCAAGCAAGTGGCCGACAAGGTCGAGCAGGTCCTCAACCGGTAAAAGCACACGCCGCCCCTCTGGTCACCCCAGAGTCTGCACGCAGGTGCAGGTGGTGGACTGAGGTCTGGAACCTCGGTCATCTGCGGCGCCAGATGAGGACGGCGGCAAGGTGGAGTGCGGCCTGGTACACAATGGCGAACCTGTCGGTTCGCATGGCCAGGCCGCGCCACTGGTCAGCGTTCGACCCCGTTGCGCTGCTCGTACGCTTCGGCGTCGAACGCGGCCGGCCGGCTACCAGCACGGCCGCGTCGCAAGCGGTGACCGACCTGGCCCGAAGGCTGAGGGGCAACGGCACGGATCCCGCGCCGACCCGGAGTGGAACACGTCGTCCATGTCGACTTGGTCGCTGCCCCGCCCGATGCTCGCTGTGCCCGTCGCGGATCCGGCCCTCCCGCCGGACTGGGCCGCGGAGCCGAAGTGGGACGGGTACCGGTCACTCATCGGCCGATGGGCCGACGGCCGTGTAGTCGTCGGCTCCCGCACTGGCGGCGACCTGACAGCCGCGTTCCCCGACATCGCCGCAGCGGCGGTACGGCGGTTGCCCGGTGACATCGTGCTGGACGGCGAGCTGGTGGTGTGGGAGAACGGGCGCCTGGCCTTCGAACGCCTCCAGCAGCGCGCCCACCGTACGGCCGTATCCGCGGCCCGGGCCGCGCAGCAGTGGCCCGCCCACTTCGTGGCCTTCGACCTGCTGCGTCAGGGAGACGACGATCTGACCGCCCGTCCCTACCGGAGCCGCCGCAAGGCGCTGGAGCGGCTCTTCGCGGACCGGGATCTTCAGCCGCCGTGGACACTGTGTCCGTCCACGACCGACCCGCGGGAGGCCACCGGCTGGCTCCAGTGGTCGGCGGCCGGTATGGAGGGGCTGGTCTTCAAACGGCTGGACCAGCGCTACGTCCCGAACGGCCGGGGATGGCTCAAGTACCGGATGCGGCACACCACCGAGGCCGTCATCGGCGCGGTGTCCTGCACGACGAGCGCGCCTGTCACCGCCCTGCTCGGACGCTTCGACAGCGACGGCCGCCTCCGCTACGCCGGCCGCACCACCGTGCTCTCCGCCCCCGCACGACGCGCCCTTGCCGCCGGTCTCCGGCACGCGGAGAGCGGCCACCCCTGGACCGGCCGGACCTTCAGCGTCGCGTGGGGGTCGCGCGAGCGCCTGACCGTGCGGCTCGTCGAACCGGACGTCGTCGTAGAGGTCGCCGTGGACGTCTCCCTGGAACCCTCCGGCCGGTGGCGCCACCCGGTCCGGCTGCTACGGGTCCGCACCGACATGGCACCCACCGACGTCCCCCTCTTCGGCCGGCCTCAGTGAACCGGATCTGGAAGACGGCGCACTTACGGCCCGACGCCTGTCCTCCCCTTCACGGAGAAGATCCACTTCAGCGGCGGCTCCATGAACGCCACGATGCCACCGGACACGGCGGCCGACGCGCTGCCGGGGCCCTGCGCGGGGCGGCCCCGGCCGTACTGCGTGCCGATGTGCCGCCCTACGCCGCGAACCGGTCCGACCAGCCGGCTCCTGCGCGGTTCGCACCATGGAACGTGGACAGGGTTGTCCCATAACCTGGCGGTGCCTGATGGCATCATTCCCGGGGGAGATGCATGGACTCGTTGTCATTGGTCTCGGCGATCGCCGCCGTCTGCGGTGCGGCGGTTGCCGCGCTCTTCAGCTATTGGCAGCAACGCCGCCTGCGGTCATGGGAGCAACACAATTACATGGACCGGTACGGGGCCTCCCTGGCATGGGCCTCGTTCGATCTGCAGACCAGGCTCTACAACATCCTGCGTGGTCACGTTGTCGACACGAGCCCCTCCCTCGGCTTCGGCTTCCTCACGTCTTTCCTCACACGGGGCACCGATCACGAGGCTCACTTCGTGCGGCGCAGCACGGTCTTCGTGCTCGCCGAATATCTGGGCTGGGTGGAGATCCTGCGTCGTGACATCCAGTTCCTCGACCTTGGCCGGAGCCGCGTCAACACGCAGATCATGCTGCAAATTTCACGGATCGGCGCGAGCCTGGCCAGGATCGACACGGTGAGCAACGAGCTGCGCCTGTTCCGTGTCCAGCAGCGGGCTATCGGCGAACTGATGATTCATCCCGACGGTGAGCCGGGGCGACGTCGATGTCTGGGCTACGCGGAGTTCTGCACGAAACTGGAGCATGACAACGACTTCGCCGAATGGTTCTCCGTCCTCCTTGCGGACATGGACCGGCTGGCTGCGGACACCGCTCCGGCTATCACCCGGCTGCAGGACCTGCAGACGCAGTTGGTCACACTGATCGATCTGCTGGATCCGAAGCGGGAACGCTTTCCGGAGTTCCGCCTTGCCTTCGACCGCGACATCTACCCCCTCGGGTGAGCACCGCGTCCAGTCACGTGACGCGGATGTGACGGGCTCGCATCCGCCTGACCTGGGAGAGCAAGCATGGGAAGCCCCAGGGTCATCACCAACGTCGCGGCGCTGCTGTCCCTGCGCGACCTCGGCCGCATCGACCCCTCGGTTCGGGTTCCGCCGTTGCTCATCATCGACTCACCCCTCGCTGACCTCGGAGCTGTCGATCAGGCGACCGGACACCGCCTCATCGACACCCTCATCGACGTCGCTTCCGACACGTCCGCCGACGGCTACGCCTGCCAGGTCATCGCCGCCACCAACGATCCGCTGCCCCGCCGCTACACGGGCGTCCGGGAGATCCCCGTCAGCACCGTCCACCGGTTCTTCGAGCACGCCCCCCGCAGCGACACCTGACCACCGCCCTCCCCCGCCATCAGACGTCGGCACACGCCTGCCGGGAGGCGGTCTACTTCCGGCAGGCGTACGCGCGGACCGAGTCGCGTTCGCCGTCAGTGCAGCCAGCCTCCAGCGGCCCGTACCGGCCCGAGGGGCAACTGCCACTGAACCGCGTCCCGTACTCGGGCCCGGGTGCAGCGCGCGCAGGTCGGCGGTCATCATCCGCCGGCTGGCCGGGTGGACGGCGGCGAGGGCCAGGCGCTGGAGTTCGGCCGGCTCCAGCACTTCTTCCACCTATGTACCCAGGCTGTCGACCAGGTCCTTTCAGTCCGGCCGCCGAATCGCTCAGCGCGGCTCTCTCCATCCACGCCGACAGACTCAAGGCTGCCCTCGACGCAACGGTCAGGTTGCACGAAGAAAAAGCGGGTTGCAGGTGAAGATCGTGACGCGGATGCTTCCACCATGAAGATGCACCCTAACCAGCTGACGGTGTCACCTGAGACAGTGCGCACGCTGGTAGATCAGCAGTTTCCTGAATGGCGGAGCCTGCCCGTCAGGCGCATCACTGCACAGGGCACGGTCAACGCCATCTTCCGCATTGGCGACCGGCTCGCAGCTCGATTCCCTCTTGAGTCCGCAGACGTCGAGTCGACGCGGCGCCGGCTGAAGGCCGAAGCGGAAGCGGCTCGCGAGCTGGCAGGCCGAACGCGTTGCCCCACGCCCGAGCCGGTCGCGCTTGGTGAACCCGGGGCAGGCTACCCGCTTCCGTGGTCGGTCCAGACATGGCTGCCCGGAATCGCGGCCGTCAACGAGGACCCAAGCGAATCGTACACTTTCGCCCGCGAACTGGCCGATTTCATCGGCGACCTACGCGCGATCGACACGCGTGGCCGCACATTTGCCGGCACAGGTCGAGGAGGCGAGCTTCAATCCCATGACGCGTGGATGGAAACCTGTTTCAGGCACAGTGAGCAACTCCTGGACGTCCCCCGGCTTCGTCGCGTCTGGGCAACATTGCGCGATCTGCCGCGAGGTGCAGCTGAGGACGTCATGGCCCACGGTGATCTGATTCCTGGCAACGTACTCGTGTCCGCCGGCCGGATCACAGGGATTCTTGACATTGGCGGCTTCGGGCCTGCTGACCCTTCTCTGGATCTCGTGAGCGCGTGGCATTTGCTTGAGGCCGGGCCGCGACAGGCGCTCCGCGATCACCTGGGTTGCGACGACCTTGAATGGCAGCGAGGCAAGGCGTGGACTTTCGTTCAAGCGATGGGGTTGGTCTGGTACTACGTCGAAAGCAACCCGGCCATGAGCCGGATGGGCCAACAATCCTTGGAACGTGTCCTGGCGGACCAATCGCCCGCGTTACCTGTTCGCCTCGTGCCTGGCCGCTGACCGTCCTGATCGTGAGGTTGAGGCAGCCGACACGGAAGACTCTCATGTCACGGACACCTACGCGACGCATCAGTCCAGGTCAGCACCGGTCCAGACACTCCGAGACTCGGTAAAGCCGACTTCGACCACATAGCCCGGCCCGGCCGGCTCCGCTCCCCGCAGACGATCGAGGTCCGCTTCGGCACCAGCCGGGCCGGAGCCGTCGACGTCGCGCTCTGCACCACGGGCCTCCGTCGACACGGTCATCCCCACCCACCCCGACGTCGACCGGGAACCGCTGCGCGCAGTGGAGAAGAGCCGGCGCTCTCCGCTCGCGTCGCTGCATCCTGAGCCAGCGCCCGCCTGAGCCAGGGGGCGCCCGTACAGCGCTACGACGGCTCTCCCCCGCCCGCGGTGCCGCCGTGCTCCAGCCGTCCAGAAACGCGGTCAGGGCACGGCGTTACTCACCCTCGCGGGCGATCTGCCAGGCGAAGACCGATCGTTCGCCCTGACCGGCAAACCCGCAGCTGGGAGCTCGGCCGGCTCCAGCGCCTCCACCTCCCACTGCACCGGACGGCGGGGGTCGAAGCCGTAGCGGCGGGCGAAGCCGGGCCAGCGCGGGTCGCCGTGCTGCCCTCGGTCGCAGGCAGCTCGTAGGCGCGGACATGCTCGTAGGTCAGCAGCACCCGCTCCGTCCGGCTTCCCTTGCGAGGATGGGACGCGTGGTCAGCGTCGAAGAGTGGATCCGGGTCCGAAGAGACCTGCAGTTGGGGCAGAGGCTTTCTGGGACAGTGACCGCGGTACCGACTCCGGGCGCAACCGGGCTCTTCGTCGACGTCGGCTTGCCGGTCGGGGGTTCGTCGACGTGCTGCTGCTTCCGGAGGACGCGCATCGGTGGCCGGCAGTGGGAACTGTGGCGGAATTCGAGGTCTGGTGGGCTGATAAGCGGCCTCAGGTGCGGCTCAAACCAGTGGACCGGCAGTTCTTGCGCGAGGACTTCGACGAGTGGCAGGCGCGGTGGCGTCCGGGCTGGCCGGAGAACGTGCCCGTCGATCAGGCATGGGTAGAGGCGGAGGCCGCCCCGTTGCGCGAAGCCGGCGCGGTTGAGGAGACGTTGCCTGCGGTTGGATGGTGGCCAGGGAGACGTGTTCCGGTCCAACCGTGGCGCGAGATGCTGGAGGCAACGGGACTGGTTCGCATGCACGAGGCAGCCGAACTCTTCTTGTCCGAGTTCGGTGGCTTGGACGTGTGGATCAGCGGGCCCGGCATCGATGTCACGAAGACGCGATTCCACTTCGCTCCCGAGCTGGCGGTGGTCGAGGAAGACCGGTTCGCGGACTGGAGCGCGACAGTCAGGCGGGACATCTTCCCCATCGGCGAGCTCGATGGGGGCCGGTTCTTTCTCGGCATCGACGAGACCAGCGAGATCTATCTGATCGAGACCTGGGTGGCGACGTTCGGCCCAGCCCAGGAGGCTCTGGAGAGGCTCATCCTGGGCATCGCTCCCCGGCGTATCGGTTGAGGCTGGGACGCGTCAGGACTGGGCGCAGAACGGCTGACTGGCTGCCCATTCCCAGAACGCCTGGCCCTTGTTCACCACATCTTCCATCACCGCGATCAGTCCGGACACGTCGACGCCCGTAGGAATGTCGACTGCGATGAAGCGCTCACCGCTCCATTCACTCAAGAGCCCCGCGGCAAGGAGCTCAGCCTTGATCCGGTCGGCTGCTTGCTGAAGATCGGCGGTCGACAGGTCCGGGATGAAAAGCAGCCGGAGGGTTCGATGCCCGGCGGTCTCAACCACCTCGCTGACGTAGTCGTCGTCGGTCAGCAGGACGGTGTCGCCCAGGGCGAGACCATAGGTGAAGAACGGAATGCAAGCTACCTCGTAGCTTCCGTCGTCGTTCGCTGACTTGAGCCAGAGCTGTTCGACCTGGCCGTCCATGCCGAAGGGGGCCAGGTCAGCCCGTGCGATGTAGTTGTTCGTGGAGCGTCCGGCTGGATCGTTGTGGACGATGAACCTCATGGCGTGCGCTCCCCTCGACCGACTGCCCTGGTCCGCAATGATGCCGTAGTGGATCAGGGGGCATGTGGTTAGGGGCCTGACCTGCGCTTTCAGGGCCGCCGAGTCGGGTCGCGGTTGAGCTGGGCCATGAGTTCGCGGTCGGTCGTGCGGGCGGCGTCGGCCAAACGCGCCGTTTCACCGGCTCGCTGCCGCCGCTCCGAGGCCGGCTTCCTCTCGCCGGGGCAGGCGCGGCGGCGGCCAGGCCGGGTTCCAGCGCCAGGATGCCCACCGTTCGGCGTCCGCGAACGGCCCGGCCTGCTCGTCAGGGCGAGGACCTGGGCGCGGGCGAGCTCTACCGCCTCATGCTCGGTGTCGGTGACGATGCCCAGGCGCCGGACGTGGGCGTACCCGTCTTCGTCCTTCCATGTGAGGGTGCTCAGGTCGGGGCCGATGACAAGGTCGACGGTCAGGTCGAAGGTGTCGAACCCCGACTCGGTACGGCGGGCGGGGCGCTCGAAGTTGACGTACCAGTTCCTCAGCCCGGCCGCCGTGTAGAAGGCGTTGATGCTGAACCACGCCGCCGGCGGCTTCCACAGCAGCAGCTCCGTCTCCTGCCACACCCCGGGCGCCAGCTTCCACTGACCCGTCGCCATCGCGTCGAACGCCTCGGTGCGCACCGTACGGTCGCCGTCGGCGCGGGCTTTGGCGTACAGCGACGGCCACAGCGTCTGAGCCCCCGGCGCGCAGGCGGTCACCAACGCCTCCCCGGTATCGGCGATCACCCGCAGCGCCTGCGCGCTCCACACCCGCCCGGAGCCTGTGCACGTCGCGCCGCACCACCGTCTCCCCCGTCTTGAAGCTCCACCGGGTACCTCCCTCGCGAGCCCGGCCGGGACGTCCGGCAGGGCGGGCACCACCTCAGCGCGTCAAGGCGAGGTGGGCAAACCATCGTTCAGGACGGCTTACCCAGGCTCCCTTTGGGCTTGCCCCGCCGGTTCAGCCCGGCCCGGCCGCCTCCTGACAGACGAGGGCTTCGCGCCGGGAGGTCAGACGGCCCGAGTCGTGAGCGCAGCTTCCAGACGGTCCAGGCGTTCATAGAGGGCGCGGACCAGCCGGGCGCGGTTCCGGACGGCGTCAACGTCGGACTCGGTCCACGGACGCAAGCTCAGCCGAACAGTCTCCAGTTGGAGCGGCATCGGCAAATACGGCACGGCGGCACTCTACCGACGCCGACTCCAAACCGGGCCCACCCGTCTCACCTAACCCAATTCATGCAGGTCAGTGGCATGCGGTCAACCAACTTCGTTGAGACCGAACAACCGTCGGCGGAACCAGCCGCGGCCCCTGCCCGGATCCTGGTCGTCCTCCGGCTCCGGCGACGCGGCGGCCCGGAGACGGGCGGCTTCAGCGGCGGCTTCCTCGCGGGTGACGTCGTCGGCACGGCAGGTGCCGCACACGGACAGGTCCCCGGCCGTCCAGGCCCCACCGCGCGCAGTGGACTCCTCCCAGCGCTGGTCGGTGAACTTGCTCCCGCACCGCTTGCACACCGGCCGCTGCGCCTCCCGCTCAACGGCACGGCGCCGCTCCTGCTCCGCGTCGGCGCGGGCGGCCTGGTCCCGGTAGAGGGCGTCGCCTTCGGGGTTGTCGAGCGCGGCCGTCAGCGTCTGCTCGCCCGCCCGTCCCAGCCGCCGCCACACCGCCGCGTCGGCGCCGTGCTCCGTAAGCTGTTCCAGGGCGGTGACGATGACGGGCACCGCCAGACGCCCACCCACTGACACCAAACCCGCACATCGCACTCTGCCAAGAGGACGCCGGTCACCGGGTCACGGTGCACTGGGACATGCAGGCCCCAGTCGGCGGTCACCGGCCGTGATCCACCCCCGGCCCAGGGAAGCTGGCGGTCTTCAGCACGCGACCGGCAAGCGGGCCGCCCACGAGTCGGACAATCACAGCGATACCTCCATCCGGCGGGAGCTTCCTGCCTGACCTCCAGGTGGGGCTCGGCACCCGAAGGTCAGCGCCGGAGTGCCGGCGACTTCCGGCTCGGTCCCGGCTGCCGGGCGACGGCGGGTGCGGCGCGGGGGCCTGGCCGTCGCGCCCTGGGACGGATACGCCGGCGCTGCGTCTGAGCGTCCCCCACGGCGTCGATCCGCTGTCGGGCTCCATGCAGGAGCAGGCTTCCACCGTCTTGTCGCAGCGCTTCCTCGACGGCTTTCGTCAGCTCCTGTGGCCGGTGGCTCGGTGCTGGAAGGACTTCTTGGCGGCTTGCGCGGGGTTCACTCCGCCACGGAGACATAGCGCCGAGCGGTGTCGTCGTCATCCTCGTCCTGTTCCGCGTCGCCCTGGTCGATGTCCACCTCGACGCCTGCGGGTTCGAGTGTCTCGCGTATCCGCTGCAGGAAGGGTTCGCTCAGGAAGTTGTGGTGCAGGTCGAGCTTCTTGAGGTGGGTGAGTGGCTGGCCGGTGAGAAGGGCGGTGGCGCCGTCGTCACTCAGGGTGCCCATCGACAGGTCGAGTGTTTCGAGCCGGGCGACCACCGGGGCGGAGGCCATGGCGGCGGCGATCTCGTCCTGGAGCTCGCTGTTGCGCAGGGCCAGGTGCCGCAGCCGGGGGAACCGGGCGCCGGAGAGGAACGGCTCCAGGTCCGCGGCCTTGCAGTCGCCTCCGTACTCCGATGTGCCCAGCCACAGGTCGAGGTGCTCGAGCGCGGGCAGTTCGCTCGCCCCCACACCGCGGACGACGTCCGCCGGCAGGCCGCCGCTTTGCAGGGTCAGGCTGCGCAGCGCGTCATGGCGCAGGGCGGGGAATTCCAGCCGCAGTGTTTCTCCCAGGAGGTTGCCCTCCCCGGCGCGCACGCCGAACTCCTCCAGTGCGGGAAAGCCGGCCAGCAGCGGTGTGACGTCGGTCTGGCTGATCCGGGAGATCTCGCACTCCTCGGCCACGATGTCCCCGAGGAACAGCGACCGCAGGGCGGGCAGCCGGTCACGCGCGGCCAAGAGTAATGTGATTGCCTCGGAGGGATCGGTGTCATCGGGGTCGTTCCAGTTGCCGACGATCAGGGCACGGACCCGTGTGGTGTCGACCTCGGTGCAGAAGCGGTCGAAGACCTCGTCCCAGGACTCCTCCTCGGGTAGGGGCTCTCCTTGAGAGAACCGCCAGGCCACGGCGTCGGGTTGGCCGGTGATCCGCCAGGCCACGGCGTCGGGTGCGGGCAGCACCGTCGTTGCGCCCTGTGCGGGGAACGTCAGGGCGGGGAGGCCGTACAGCTCCTCCAGGCGGTCGTAGAAACCCATCCGGGCTGCTCCTGTCCTGCGGTGCGACAAGGGGGGGAGATCTGTCAGGTCTCACTCTGGCATGAGGGTCCGTCAGTGTGCTGGCAGATCCTCCGTTCAGGCGGCCTCCCCGCGCTCACGGCGCCCCGTCGGCGTCGCGGCCCTCCGCGCGCCGAAGCCGGCACATCGGCGGGTGTACCGGCCCTCTTGCCGGGTGAGGGCCTCGTGCTGGTCGACCGGGCCGGTGCCCGGGCGAGACGCAGGTCGCTTCCGGTGTGCTCAGGTGCGGGAACGGCGTGGATCCTGTGGGGCAGCCGGTTGTGGGCTGCGGCGGTGCTTCAGCCTTTCTCCCGGTGAGCGCCCAGGGGCCGTTCGGTGCGGAGTACGGGGTTGCGGGTGGGGCTGTCAGCCGCGGGGAGCGGTCGTCGGCGATGAGGAGCGGTTTCTGCGCGGTCGTTCTCGCAGTGGCTCTCTTCGTCGCGACGGCCGTGTTCCAGGGGGCGTTCCGTGTGGTGATCGTCGTTGTCCGGGGTAGCCGGGTGGCTGATCGCCCGCCTGGTGGTGGGGCCCGTGCGGCGGCACAGGATGTTGCGGAGATTCACACCGCCCCTGGATTTTGCGCGTTGTGCCTGCCGGCAGGCGTGGTATGTCCGGCGGGCCGGCGATGCGGCGCATTGTGGGGTGCGGCTTATCGTGGGGTGTGCGAGGTGGTGCTGACGTGCTGTCAGCCGGGGAGTTCTGCGGAATCGCCGGTACGGGCCGCCTCGTGGACGAGGCGGCGCAGCCATCCGTGGGCGGGGTCGTCGGTGACGGTGCTGTGCCAGATCGAGCGGACGGTGTATGCGGGCATCGGCAGGGGTGGCGGGGAGGTCGTCAGGCCCAGGGTGTCGGCGTGGAGGGTGGCCGCGTGGGTGGGGAGGGTGGCCAGGGCGGGGAGGGTGGTGAGTTGGAGGGCGGCTCCGGCGAAGTGGGTGGTGGAGGCGATCACGCGGCGGTCGAGTCCGCGGGCTTCGAGGAGGTCGTCGACGATGCCGCGGCGGCCGTCGTAGGAGATCAGCAGGTGCGGGTGGGTCAGGTAGTCGTCCAGGGTGAGGGGGGTGGCGAGGGGCAGGAGGCGGGGGTTGAACAGGCAGGTGTAGCCGGAGTCGAACAGGTCCTGGCCGCGGTGGTCGGCTCCGTGCGCGGGGGCGGCGGCCACGCCGAGGTCCACCTCCGCGCGGTCGATCAGGCCGGCGACGGTGTTGCGGCTGGACTGCCGTACGGCGAGCCGGATGCCGGGCAGTTGGGCCGTGGTGGCCAGCAGGCGGGGCAGCAGTACCGCTTCCAGGTCGTCGGACATGCCCAGGGTGAAGGTGCGCCGGGCGGTGGCCGGGTCGAAGGGGTCCCGGTCGGTCACGGCGCCGTGGATCAGGCCGAGGGCCGGTTCGATACGGCGGGCCAGTTCGACGGCGCGGGGCGTGGGCTCGACTCCGGTGCGGGTGCGGGTGAACAGTTCGTCGTCGAAGAGTCCGCGCAGCCGGCCGAGGGCGGCGCTGGCCGCGCCCTGGCTGAGGTGCAGGGCAGCGGCGGCGCGGGTGACGCTGCGCTCGCGCATCAGGGCGGCGAAGACGACCAGCAGGTTGAGGTCGGCCTTCCGGAATTCGGCTTCATAGATGTCGATCATTGTGAGGATCAGTTTGCCGGATGAGGGTGAGGTTTCTACCGTCGGACGTATGACCTCCGCCTCTCCCCGGCCCCTGCGTACCGTGACCGCCGCCGTCGTCCAGGCGTCCGCCCCGCTCTTCGACACCCGGGCCGCGGTGGCCCGGGCCGAGGAACTCCTCCGCGAGGCGGCCGGCCGCGGTGCCGAGGTCGTCGTGCTCCCCGAGGCGTTCCTCGGCGGCTACCCCAAGGGCCTGGACTTCGGCGTCACGGTCGGAAGCCGCACCCCGGCCGGCCGCGACCTGTTCCGCCGCTGTCACGCCGCGGCCGTCGAGATCCCCGGCCCGGAGACCGGCGCCCTGGCCGCCGTCACCCGCGAGCTCGGCTGCCACGCCGTGGTCGGCGCCGTCGAGCGCCGGGGCAGCACGCTGTACTGCGTCGCGCTCTTCTTCGGCCCCGGCGGCTACCTGGGCCTGCACCGCAAGCTGATGCCCACCGCCGCCGAGCGCTTTCTGTGGGGCCAGGGCGACGGTTCCACCCTGCCCGTCATCGACACCGGCACCGCCCGGATCGCCGCGGCCATCTGCTGGGAGAACTACATGCCGCTCTTCCGCACCGCGATGTACGCCAAGGGCGTGGACCTGTGGTGCGCACCGACCGTCGACGACCGCGACGCCTGGCAGGCCACCATGCGGCACATCGCCCTGGAGGGCCGCTGCTTCGTCCTCGGCGCCAACCAGTACCTGCGCCGTGACGCCCTGCCCGCCGACCTCCGCCCCGTCCAGGGAGACGAACCCGACACGGTCCTCATCGGCGGCGGCTCGGTCATCGTCTCCCCGCTCGGCGAGGTCCTGGCCGGGCCGCTGCGCGACAGCGAGGGCATCCTGACCGCCGTACTCGACCTCGACGACCTCGCCCGCGCCCGCTTCGACCTCGACACCACCGGCCACTACGCCCGCCCCGACATCTTCACCCTCCATGTCGACGAATCCCCCCACACCACCGTCACCAGCGGCCGGCCGCTCCCGGAACAACGGTGAAGAAGGCCGCGCCGCTCGTGGTCAAGGCGGGCAACTGGGCGACGGGGCCGACGATGATGCCACCGCCCTCGCCCAGGCCGGTGCGGGGCGACTTGCCTACCGCCGCCGACGCGAACCGGCCGGCGCGGCGCGCACGCTGGGCGTGATCCGGGCAGATCTGTTCCGGGCCTTCGCCCGCAACACGGCCCCGCCGGCCGGCCCCGGGCTGCTCAGCCCGGTGACCGCGGGCGCGGCAACGGTGTTCTCACCGGTCTTCGCCGTCGGCGGTCTTCGCCGTCGGGAGGGGGCAGCCCTGCGGCCGCGGGGTTTCGGGGCCGCCTGAAAACCCGGTGGCAGAGGGGCGGTTCGTCACGGAAGAGCTATGACAGATCGCACGGGTGAGGGCCGGGACGGCGATGCTGTCCCGGATCCGCGTTGCAGACAGTCGCGCTGGGCGATACGGGCAAGGGGGCAAGAGGGGATACCGTGCGGAGATCCTGGCAGCACTCGCCGTCATGGCTGTCGTAGCAGTGACCACGGGGACCTACGGGCCCGCGGGAGCGGCGTCGGCGGCGGAGGCCGCCTCGCCGGCACCACCGCGGTGGACCACGTGCCTCACCGAGACGGGCCTGCGGTGCTCGACGATGGGGTTCCGCCGGACCACCACCCCGAGAAGCACACGATCGAGATCCCGATCTCCCCCCCTGGCGAGCAAGAACCCGCCAAAGCGCCGGGGTGTGCTGTTCCTCAACCCGGGCGGCCCCAGACTGCCGGAACGGGCCGCCCCGATCACGCTGACGCTTCCTCAGAAAATCCTGGACAGCTACGACGTGATCGGATTCGACCCACAAGGTATCGGTGAGAGCGCGCCGCTGACCTGCGACCTGACACCCGAGCAGAACACGGTGACCACCATCCCGTTCGTACCCTGCACAGCCCGCCCGAGGCGGCGCGGCAGGCGGTGACCGCACGGGACATCGCCCGGCAGTGCGCCACGTGCGCCACGTCGGAGACCGCGGACCTCCTGCCCTCCATCACCACGGCCGGCACGGGACACGGACCGGATCCGGGCAACCCCGGGTGAGCCGGGGATCCCCTATAACGGCGTGTCGTACGGGACACACCCGGGCGCGGTCCACAGCACCCTGTTCCCCGGCCCGGGTAAGCACGTCGCACTGGAGAACAGTCTGCCGCCGGAGAGGTACGACGTGGAGACGCTGCGCGCGCAGCGCCTGGGGCCGAGACCCGCTTCCCGGACTCCGCGGAGTTCGCCGCGGCCGACCCGGCTCGCCACGGACAGCTGCTTCCCGGCAACCGCCGCGATCCGCCACGCCCCCCGGACACGGGCCGGCCCCTGCCCACCGGTACGCCGGCCGCCACCGTCCTCGCCTCCCGGCGGGGAGGAAACCAGCGACCGTGGCGGCTTCGCCATCGGGCACTACAGCGTAATCCGCGGCGATTCACGGTGGCCGACGCCGGGGCACACCCAGCGGCGCAACGTGGAGGCCGACCGGGCCCGTCACCCGATGTACGGCGCGTTCGCGGCCGGCATCCGGCCGTGCGCGTTCTGGCCGCCCCGGTGGAGCCGAAGGTACAGATCAGTGCCCGGGGCCCGTCCAACGTGCTCATGGTCCACAACCTCCGGACCCCCGCGACCCGCCTGCCGGGCACCCGGCAGGGGGCGGGATGCGTTGGGCGAGCGGGCGAGCGGGCGAGGATGGTCACCATCGACCAGGGCGGACACGTCGCCCATCAGGTCGGTACGAACGCGTACGGGAACGGCGCCGCGACCGGCTGTCTCGTCGCCGGCCGGCGTACCGCGCTCGACGCGTTCCGCCTGGCGGAGAACCCGTCGAGGCGTACGGCGGACAGGCGGTCGGCCCGCACGCCTTGGTTCTTCCGGTCCTGCCGGGGAGCCATGGAGCCGGGGCCGGGGAGCCGGGGCCGGGGGTACGTGGGTGTGCCGAAGGCCCCTTGGCTTCCGGTCCGTTGGGGATGCCGTGGCGAGATCAACGGCTGTTCCGGGGGCAACCTTGTGGCCCCATGCGTGGTCATACCGGCGTGACCTCCCCCTGATCCTGCGAGGCCGTGGCACCACGGCCCATTTCGAAGACCGCTCCGTCCTGCTGGAACAGAACGGCACCCACCGGCGCATTCCGGTACGGGCGATCCAGGAGGTACGAGCGGCCGACGCCAGAGGCGACACGGCCGAGATCGAGCTGACCAGCGCCGCAGGCGATCCCGTCGTCCTCGTGGTCACCCGCTCCTCCCCGGCCGCCGTGAAAACCTTCGTCACGGCAGTGACCTCAGCACTGCCCGAGCCGCGTGCCCCGCGCGACGGTATGGAACTGGTGAACGAGGAGACACCCGCGGCTCCGGCGTGGCCGCTGTTCCTGACACACCATCTCGGAGCGGTCGCGGCGGCCGTGTGCGCGATGGTCCTCTGGGCCGCCCTCGTGGTGTACGTCGCGGCGGCGGGAGAGCCCGGCCAGTGGCTCATGCCGATCCTCGGGGCACTGCTCCTGCTCGCCGCGGGCCGCTATCTGCAACTGGCCGGCGGCATCGTACGTGAGTACTGGTCCACCCGCCGCCACGGCATCACGGTCGCCGCGACCTCCGCCGGACACAACAACGCGAACAAGGAGATCTGGCGGTTCACCGATGCGGAGGGCCGGGCACGCACCTACACCGGCAGCGGGAAAATCCTCAGCCGCGACCCACGCAGGATCGAAGTGCGCTACGACCCACGCCACCCCGACAGACTGTACGCCCCGCAGCCGGTACTCGCGTACGTGGTGATCGGGGCCGCCGTGACCCCCATGCCGGCAGGGTTCCTTACCGCGGGACTGTGGCTCACACTCTGGCAACTCACCGGCATACTCCTCACGGACTGACCAAAACCGGACCACACCACAAGGACACACTCACCACCAGCACTACGCCGAAGCCGAGGAGCCGTATCAGGCGATGTTCATCCTGCCGATGACGGCACGCACGCGGACGCCGGTCGTCGACGTGGCAATGCGACCGGACGACGGAACGGCAGGCGGCAGACCGGGCCCGTCGCCCAGTCTTGCGGGCGTTCGAGGGCTCAGTGGGGGGTACGGCGTTGGTGAAGGTCCACAGCCGTCCCGAGGACACGCTCGTCGTCGGCGGCGATACCGGCGTCCGCTGTGAAGGTCACCTGGAGGAGCACCGCGCTCACCACCATCGGCCGCTGCGATCGCACCAGTGACCATTGACGGTTGTGCCGCCCACGCCTACGTTGCCCTCACCCGTACGCCGGACGTGTGCCGGTCATGACGGATCCCAGGGATATGGGGGGCAGGGCGATGAAGGCAGTGCTCCAGGAGCGGTTCGGGCCGCCGGACATCCTGCGACTGCGGGAAGTCGACCGGCCCCGGGCCGGGGCCGGCCAGGTGCTGGTACGTGTGCACGCCGCCGCGCTCAACCCCTACGACTGGCACATGATGCGCGGCGACCCTTACGCCGCGCGGCTGCTGGGCGGCATGGGACTGAACCGTCCGAAGCACCGTGTGGCGGGCATCGACGCGGCCGGAGTGGTGGAGGCTGTCGGCGCCGGCGTGGAAGGGCTCCGGCCCGGCACCCCGGTACTGGGCTTCTGCCCGGGAGCGTTCGCCGAATACGCATGCACTGCACAGGAGTTGCTGGTGCCCAAGCCAGAGCGTCTGTCCTTCGAGGAAGCAGCGGCCGTGCCGATGGGAGCGGTGACCGCCCTGCGCGGCATCCAGAGGGTGGGCGGCGTCCGCGCCGGGCAACGGGTGCTGGTCAACGGAGCGGGCGGCGGCGTGGGCACCTTCGCCGTACAGATCGCGACCGCCCTGGACGCAGAGGTCACCGGCGTGTGCAGCGCCGGCGGCACCGAGATGGTGCGCTCGCTCGGCGCGGCGCACGTCATCGACTACGCCCGCGAAGACTTCACCGAAGGACACGTTCGCTACGACGTGATCCTGGACAACGTGGGCAACCTGCCGCTCGGGAGACTGCGTCGGGCGCTCACCCCGACCGGAATCCTGGTGGCCAACGGCGGCGGTTCACCCGGCCGGGTGTTCGGGGCAATCGGCTCCACGCTGGCACTGGCCGCTGTCAACACCGTCACCCGGCACAGCCTGCGCCCGATCATCCCGGCGACCCCGGGCGGTCCGGCCCAAGACGATCTGCTCGCCGTGATCGCGCTCATCGAGGCCGGTCAGGTCACCCCCGTAATCGGCCGGACCCACCCTCTGGCCGACACGACCGAGGGCATACGCCATATGGAGGAGGGCCACTCCCGCGGCAAGACCGTCATCACGGTGCGCTGACGTACGGCCCGCAGGCCCAACTCACCCCCAGGAGACCAGCCGATCCGCCCCGCCGTTCACCGACACCAGACCCCTGCCCGGAACCACTTCGCCCCGCCGCTCTCAGAGCCCCCGACGGACTGCCGCCGCGCCGCCCTGCGCTTCCTGGCGGCTCGGCCCGTCCGCCTATTCCAGCGGAGGGGCGATTGCCTGGGCAACCGCTCCTCCGCCGCCCCACAGCGCGATGAACAGCGCGGCGCTCGCTTCCAGGAATCCCGCACGCTCGAGACCGCCGCCGACCACGGGGCTCACAGCCCAGATCACGTACCAACTCATGTACACACGCAAGGGCCATCTCCTCGTCCCCGCACACGGCTACGACGAGGAGCCCGCCCGTCGAAGACCGGCGGCCACATGCACCACACACCCTCGTGGCAGCTGAGACACCTCACGATGCCAACGCGTCAAGCTGATCACGGGTTGGCGCGGGGTTGGTCGAACAGACGGAATCATCCAGCGCAAGAATCAGGCTATGGTCATGGCAAGGCGCTTGTATGCCTCTTCTCCCGTGGTGGACGGTCTGCCGTTGCTGGCAGAGCCGGAGTTCTGGGCTGCCCACCTGGTCGAGATGTACGACGGCTCGCACGTTGGCTCCTTCGGCGTTGACCCGGCGGACGTCGAGGGCATGCTGGAGCGCCTGAGCGGCAAGACCGCTTGGCCCACGTTCCGGATCCCGCTGTCGGGCGGGCACAGCATCGTCGTGCACTACAACAGCGGTGAGGAGTACGCCTCCACCGACTACTTCATCGTCCACCCCGACTGGTGGACGAACGACCTGGTCCTGGCCAGCACCGATGGGGACCGGATCGGCCCGGGCCTGTGCTGGGCCGAACTCGCCGCGCTCCTGCCGGCACCGGAGGGCGGGGACGGAGTCACCGCCCCGCACGCACGGCTACTTCTCCTGCTACCCGTCTTGGGCGACACGAACATCCCGGCTGAAGCCGTCACTCTGGTGCGGGAGGCGCTGACCGCTCAGGGCGCCCCCGACGACGGCGACGCACTCGCACGTTGCCTTCTCCAGGGGCACCCGATGTGGGGAGCCGCGCCGTGGTCGTTCGACGAGGATGAGCGTGCCTGGATCTGCGCAGGCGAACACAGCCCGCGCGAGGATCCACTGGGTGATCACCTGCCGGACGCGCAGCGCAGAGCACTGGATGCCTGTCTCACGCCGTTCGGTGGCTGATCCGGTCAGGCGGCACTGGCTTCCGGTGCCGTCCCAGTGGCTTTATTCACGAGTAGTGGCTCTGGCTCAGGTTGTGTGCCCGAGCACTGTGAGTGCAGACTGAACCACTTGTGGTACCTCGGGAAGTTGCCTCAAAACGAGCAGTAGCGCGAGTGACTGGGCTGACAGTGCGGTGCTGTGAATGAGATCTTGCTCCGGCTGGATGAGTTGTTGTTCCCGTCGATCGCGGACGTCGCGGTGCTGTCGGTGGACGTGAATGTCGCGATAGTGCGTGTTGATGTGCGGTGCACGGCCGCGGGTGCCTCGTGTCCGGGTTGTGGAACGTGGTCTGCCCGGGTTCACGGTTCCTACCTGCGGTTTCCTGCTGATGTTCCGAGTGCGGGGCGAAGTGTCGTACTCCAGTTGCGGGTTCGCAGGTTCACCTGCCGGAACGCCGAGTGCGGACGTCGCACGTTCGTCGAGCAGATACCTGGCCTGACCCGAAGGAACAGCCAGCGGACCGAGCGGCTGAACTCGACCCTGGCCGCGATCGGTCTCGCCCTCGCGGGCCGGGCCGGCTCCCGCCTGGCCGCCATAGTTGGTGCGCCTGTCAGTCGCAGCACCGTCCTGCGGCTGCTCGACGCGCTTCCCGAGCCGGAAGTGCCCGCTCCGCGGGTGGTCGGCGTCGACGAATACGCCACCCGCAAGGGCCGCCACTACGGCACCGTCCTCGTCGACGTCGAAACCCGCCGGCCCGTCGATCTGCTGCCCGACCGGGAGTCATCGAGCCTGGCCGCGTGGTTGGTCCAGCGGCCCGGAATCGAGGTTGTCTGCCGGGACCGTGCACCGTTCTTTGCCGAGGGAGCCAGCGCCGGTGCTCCGCAGGCCGTGCAGGTCGCGGACCGGTGGCACCTCTGGCACAACCTCAGCGAGGCCGCCGAGCGGAGCATCGCCCAGCACCGGCAATGTCTGCGAGTCCTGGTACCCGAGACGCCTGAACCGACCGAGGCGGAGACCGACCCGACTGAGGAGTCGTCCGGCTCACCGTGGCCGACCGGCCACCGGTTTGCCGACCGCACCCGAACCGTCCACGCCACTGTCCACGCCCTGGTCGAGGCAGGGCATAGCCGTCGCGCGATCCAGCGGCAGCTCGGCATGACGAGCCGAACCGTCAAACGGTACGCGGACGCCGCCCGGCCGGAAGACCTCTTCACCGGTCAGTGGCAGATGCGGGCCTCCGTCCTCGACGAGTACAAGCCCTACCTCGACGACCGTTGGAACGAGGGCCGCACCAACGCCTGGAAACTGTGGGAAGAGATCGTCCCGCTCGGCTATCAGGGCAGCTACCAGCGCGTTCGCGCCTACCTCCGCCAGAAGCGCACCTCGCCGCGGCCCGTGACAGCCCGTCCGCCCTCGCCCCGGGCCGTCGCCGGGTGGGTACTCCGCCGCCCGGAAGCCCTCTCCGAGACCGAACACCTCCATCTGAAGAACGTCCTGGCCAACTGCCCCGAAATCGAGGGATCCGGGCCGGTAAGGGATAGTGCGGTCATTCTGACGCGGGAATTCGCCGTTGAGGCGATTGACCCGCCGAGGACCGGTCATTTAACCCTTTCCGTCAGCTTGTCGTTTAACGTCCAGCTTCGAACAGCAAGGCCTGACGATCACCCGTCCGTACGGCCTGCTTGGGGAAGCACCGGCCTCGCGTTCGCCCCCCCCGTCGGCGCGTGGGCAGTGCCTCGACAGCGATGTCGGTCCGCTCGGGCATGATCTACTCCGATCGGACTCAGCGGGCGGGGTGGTGTGACGTGGGCGAGTGGGGAACTGATCCGACGTTCGCGATGTGCCGAGCGTTGGCGGACGGGGCGGACCTGTCCTCATTCGTGGGCGGGCCGTTCGATGTGCGTGCGGTGGTGGCCGCGATGCGGCCCGAGGTCAAGGACGGTTTCCTGCTCGATGAAGTCCCCTGGGAGAACTTCCCGCAGGGGGATCACGTCAGGGAGGCCATTGACCTGCTCTGTACTGGCAGTTCATCCGTTCGCACCGGAACGGGTGTTGTGAGCGGCCTGTGCACCAACGACATGCGGGCCGCCGCTGTGCTCGCCGTACCATTCCTGATCCGGATCGCTGCCGACCCCCGACACCCATGCCGGGCCGACGCGCTCGCTGAAGTCTCCTCCCCGGCCCGCGCCCGCTACTTCGGCGTCGCCTCCCGCAGCGAACTGCTGCTCCACCGCGCCGACACCCAGCACGAGGACCTCTACGACGACTACGGGGTCGAGGTGACCGGCTACCCGGCGGGCTGGTCGGTTGCCGCCGCCCGGGCCGCGGTCACCGCCGACGCCACCCTCCTGAAGCCCCTTCTGCACGACCCCGAGCCTGCGATCCGGATCCGCGCCGCCTACGCCTTGGCCGCCGCTACCGACCTCGACCGCGCGGTCCGTGCTGCCTTCCGCACCTGGCTCGACGCCGAGCAGGACCCGATTGTCCGCGCCGCCCTGGTCTTCGCCACGGCCGAAAGCACCCGTGCCCACCCCCATCCGCCGACCACCGTGTGGATGCGAGAACGCTGGCGGGACCGGGCGCAAGCTCCCGAGGACCGGCTGGCCGCCGCGATCGGCTGGCTCTGCCTCACTGACGAACCCGCCCCCGACGACCTGCGCGCCGTCGTCGACAACCTCTCCACCGACGAGCGCGCCCACGCCATGGACGACCTGCCCTGGATGGCCGCCGCCGGCGGATCGAACGAGACGGGACTGCGGCGCTGCGTCCAAGAATTGCTCCACCCCGAACAGTCTGATCCGACGGCGCACGACGACCCATGGGCCCCGCGATCCTGACGGCGACAGCAGACCCTCCCGACGCGATCGCCGCCTGTTGCTCCTCAGCATTCCGCAGGTTCCGATAGCCGGGGCTACCAATAGGATCGCAGTTCTCCGGCGTGTGATCGAGGTGCGCGGTCGTTAGGACGACGCGCGAGCCGGTGCCGTACGCGGGCTGTCCGTGCAGGTTGGGGCACCGGCCGGGGTGGGTGCCACGTCTGCACTCACCTTCACTTCTCTGCACTTCACTCTCACGGGTGAAGGCGGGTATGTGACTCGTCAAAGGGCCTCCGAGATGGATGAGATGCGGGCAGGGGTGGTGGACTCGGCGACTGCCGAGCAAGTCCCCCGTCGTCGGTAAGATCAGCACTTTCTTTGGGGGTGCGATGCGAACATCAGGGCGGAGCAGCGAGGGGCAGAAGTACTCGCTGACCTCGGACGAGGACGACAGCGACTTCTGGGGCTTCGCTCACGAGGCCGAGGGTTTGTTCACGCCGCTGCCGGATGAGGAAGGAGCTCGCCGAGTGCATCTCGCGGGTTGCCTCCCGCAGGGTGGCCTACTGAGGTGCGTTGACCACGTCGGCAGTCGTCGTGCCGTGGCGGGGAACGCCTGGTTCGAGCTCCTCGACGGTGACGGTGCCACCATGGGGTCCTACTTCGTCAACGAGGTCACCGTCATCGACGTCAGGCCCTCCGCCAGTGGTGCCGGCCTCGTCGACCCCACGGTGACGCTCTGGTGCGACAACGCCCTGCCCGGAGCGGAACAACCGTGGGAGCTGGTCCGCAGCGGTCACCTGAACCACACCGGAATGTGGCACGAACTCGCACCCAAGGACCGACACGCGTGGCTGTCGGTGGCCCTGTGGTCCCGGGAGTACCAACGCCAAGGGAAGTCCGATGCGTCTGCAGGCCAGGTGTTCACCTTGGACGGCCGACACATCGTTGACCGGGACACCTTCTACTGCGCGATCGGTGAGGCCATCAACGGACCCGGTGGCTACTTCGGCTGGAACCTGGACGCTCTGGACGACTGTCTGAGAGGCGGCTGGGGCGCGACCACTCCGTTCACCTTGCACTGGGACTTCTCTGCCGAGGCGCGGACGCGGTTGGCGGAACGCGTGCCCGCTGGTGATCGCGAGCTTGTGATGTTCGACCTCCTCCTGGAGATCTTCGAGGAACGAGGTGTGAGCGTCATCCTTCGGTGACAGCTCGTTGCTTCGAGGCATCGGTCTGGGGACGTCATTCGGACTCCTGCGGACGGCGGCGTGCGGGGATGCCGAGGTGGTGTCCGCGTACTCCTTTGAGTGCACTACCGCGTACGAAGTTGTGGGCTCTGGCGCTGATCTTGTTTGCGCCGTGAGGCGCTGTTGGTTCGAGTGGAGGTGGAAGACCTGCACCAACCCGCTGTCGCAGCAGTCGGGTTGAAGCTGAGGGCAGCCTGATCCGGGTGATGCCGGGGAGGGTGAGAGCGGCCCTGACAACGCCGGGACGATTCCAGTACTGCCAGATGGGGCGGGTCCGGCAAGCGTGATGGAGAGGAGTACGCGAGGAACCGGCGTTTTACGTCTCTTAAAGTGCCTCCGGCTCGAACCTGGCAGATCAGGGCCGGTAGCGGTGCGTATGCAGGTCATCCTTTCGGGTGGTCTGACAACTCCTGGGCCGGTATACGAAAGCTGGCCGAAAGGCGCACGAGGAAAGCCTGCGGCGTACTCGTGGCGATGCCGCAGGGATACAGTCGGGCTCCTCCTTCATCGAGCGAACCACAGTGAACACGGGAGCCGTCCCAAACCTCGCCCTGTCACCTGTCTCCATCAGGCTGCCGGGGCTGAGCGCATCGACCGCTGATCGGTTGGGGACGGGGCGGAGCCGCCGTAGTACTCCGAGGCCGGGGTGCGACACGAAAGTCGCACGAGTTGAGTGAGCTTCATCGAAGGAGGTCGGCTGATGCCGAAGGTGTAGTTACGGATCAGTGTTCGAGGATCTGTCCCCGGCCTGACGTGCGTCGCTGGTAACGGCGGGGGGGCGAAGCTCAGGTCTCCAGGCCCAAGGGCTCCCGTTCCATCTGGGAGCTAAAGGTCACGGGGAAGGCCGACAGGCTGAACAGTGTGAACCCCTGGTGATGCCTCGTCATCGGAAGCCCCGCAGATGGGTCGTGCAGCGGGGTCAAGGACTGGCCGTTGAGAAGCGGCAGGCGCCGACCGGAAGACGCTAACGACCTCGTTACGGCGGGGCGGGCAGGAGTGTGACGGTGGCATCGGCGTGCTGGAGTTGTCGGTGTAGGGCTTCGTTGGCCTGGTGGAGCTTGTCCAGGCGCAGGGTGATGACGATCTTCGAAATTGGCTCTGCCCGGAGTTTCGTGAATCGCCAGGTCAGCAGCACGAGGACACTGCGGGCCCGGCGCCGCCGCGCAGGTCGCTACCCACCAGCCACCACCGGGCCGGCTGTGACCTGAGGAGGGTGGGGAAGCAGTGACGCGAGGTTGTCCCGTACGAAGTCCGCCGCCCTCCTGACTGACTCGTCGGCCCCTGCTTGGTCTTCGTAGACGCTGGTGGAGAGCATCACTCCATCTCCGGCGTCGACCCAGTAGTAGGCCACGAAACCGGGGACTTGACGCAGAAGGGGCACGAATCCATCCCCCACTCGGCGTGCCGCCTCGGCAGGATCAGTTACCCCTTCGTACCGCCGAACGACTGCGTACACAGCTGATCTCCTCACGAATCCCAAGGTCACCTCGCTCCGCATACATGCCCTCCACGCCGCCTCCGGCTCGCAGCACGTCCGCAAGGCCCTCGAATGGGCGCACGGGTCAACCTGGGTCCGCCGTGGCCAGGGCTGAGCGAAAAGAGAGCTCACCGCGCTCCGCCCCGGCTGGCTCGACCTGTGGTCCACTCCCTCACAGACCGCCCTGCACCTCCCCGGGCCCGCCAGCCCCCACACCAGCGGCGACGCTACCGGCAATGCCGGGCCCGAGGACACACCGGTCCGAGCGCCCGCCGCGCGAACGCCCGGGCGACGCGACACGCTGGAACGCCTCTCGCGGCTCACGAAGATCGTGCACGCGGCCCTGACCCGGCTCGACCAGAGCGTCAGGGACGGGGACTTCGGCGACAACTGGGCCCGCGGAGTGGAGGGCGCCGCCGCACGGCCCGCCAGGACGGCACCGCCGGCATGAGCGCACTCGCCGCCAAGTTCCGTGACCACGTCGGCGGCACCAGCGGCCCCCTGTTCGGACTCTTCTTCGACCAGCTGTCCCGTGCACTCGGCAACGAGACGACGGCGGACATCCCCGCACTGGCCGCCGCCAGCACCAACGCGCTGGCCACCATCAGCCGCATCGGCGGCGCGCAGATCGGCGACTCGCCCCTCCTCGACGCGCTCGCCCCCGCTGCCGACACCCTCACCGCCGCCGACGGCGAACGCACCGCGGCCCTCACCGCCGCCGCCCGCGCCGCTCTCAACGGCGCGGCCACCACCGCCGACCTCCGATCCCGCGCCCATCCCGGTCTCGGTGTCGAGGTCCTGGTTACGGTCGGCTCTCCGCTCGGGGTACCCGGAGCCGTGTTCGACATGCTGGATCCGGCGCCCGACACGTCCGGCAACGGAACACGGTCCCCATGCATTCGCCATTGGGCCAACATCGCCGAGGCCGGTGACCTGGTAGCGCTCCCCCGCCGCCTGGGCGACCGCTTCCCCGTCGACTCACACCATGAAGCCCACATGTCGACCGTTGACTTTCACACCGTCGACACCTACCTCGCCAGCGGCCTGAGCGCTTCGGCGCTCGCTCCCCACTGCGACACGCTGTAGTCCGACCGGCTCAGGATGTCCGTCGTCTGCCAGGTGGGACGGCCCGGTGGAGGCGAGGTCGAGGACGTTCTGCAGGGGGGGTAACGCGTGTGGCGACGGTGTTGGGGCACGCCACCGGCATGTCTGTTTCCAGATGGTGGTCTTCCACCGCGGTGTTGTTGCGCCAGCGCCAGGAGGCCACGCCCAGTGCGGCCGCGTCCGGGACGATGTCGGGCGCGACGCGAGCCCCCACTATGCCGACGTCCCGACCCCGGTAGGTGCTCAGCCACTGATCCTCGGTGATCTCACGCAGCACCTCGGTCGGCGGCAGCTGGCGGAACTCTCCGGCCGGCTGGAAGATGCGGCGGACTCAGCGAACAGCCTGCATGGTCCGGACTCAACAGCCGTCAGGCGACCGCGCCCGCATCGCAGCCCACCCTGTCGCCTACAGGCACTGAAGAGACCCTGCGGGCAGGCAGCCATGGCCCCCTCCCGGCCCTGTGTATCTGCTCGGCTACCGTCTAGGTCATGGCCTCCAAGCCCCCCACCGCTTCCCGAGTCGGTCAGACTGGCTCTGTCGATGACGAGGAGCAGCGTTTCTCGGGCAGTTCGGGAGGCGCTGCCCACGTCGAAGGTCGATGGCTTCGGACGGCGGCTCGATGCCGACCGGCGAGACGCCGTGTGCCGCTCGTTCGGGGCCCGTGACAAAAGCGCTGGCTACGGGCGTAGGGGGCGGCCGTCGTCCCGCCGTTGCCGAGTGCTGGCGGGTGCCTTCCGTTCTCATCGACATCGAGATCCGGGTGAGGCAAGCGCCTCCCGAGGAGGTCTGTCTGCGGTCATTCAATCGAGGCGTTTGTCAGCGAACCCAGTCCTTGTCGCTTCCTTGCCAACGAATCTCGTCCTGTGAGGTAAACGCGTTGGCGGGTTGGCCTCGGTCCCGCTCCGAAGTCCCGGTGTCCTGGTCCTTTCCCTGATGGCTTTCGTGCTCGCGCGTGCTACGGCTCGGAGCGCACACCAGGGCAAGTGCCGTGGCGCCCGCCGTGACGAGGAACGCTGCTCGCAGGCCATGAAGTTCGGCGTACGCGCCGAGCAGCGCAGGTCCCGCGACCGTGCCCAGCCCCAGGAAGAAGACGGTGAGGCTGAAGCCGGCGGAGGGCCGCTCGGGAAAGACACGGTAGCTCCACACCCCGAGCATCCCGGATCCAGCCATGAAGCACGGGCCGTAGAGCAGGGCAGAGAGGGCGACTGCGGGGAGCGAGCCGGGAGCGAGGCCAAGCAGGGCGACCGCGACGGCGATGCCGAAGAAAAGCCCGGTGTGGACACGGCGCAGTCCGTACCGCGCGATGGCGTGGCCGGTCAGCGCGCCCGCCGTGCCGGCCGCGCCCATCAGGGACCAGAAGAGGGGCGCGGTTGCGGAACCGGTACCCGCCGCGTCGGTGACCGCTTCGACGGCGAAAGACCAGTAGACGGCGCCGACGAGGCCGTAGATGACGGCGGTGAGCAGGAGCGGCAGTGCGCTGCGACGGTACGTCGGCCGACTGCTGCTCCGTGTCCGTCGGCCCGAACCTCTGTGTAGCACACGGGCGTTGTACGCGGTCGATGCCAGCGCTGCCAGGGCGAAGGCCAGCCAGGCGTACCGCCATCCGCTGCCGTGGGCGAGCAGCGCCAGGGGGCCCGCGACCACGACGGCGAAGGCGGTGCCGCTGGCGATGGTGCCCAAAAGGCGCTCGCGCCGCCCGGTCGGCACCATCCGGTCGACCGCGTCGGAGTAGGGGGCCCAGGTCCAGCCGGAGCTCGTACCGGCGAGGATCAGCCCGGTGATCAGCAGCCCCGGCCCCTGAGCGAGCGCCACAAGCGCCATTCCGACGGCGGCGGAGAGCCCGCCGGCGAGAACGAGCGGGCGCGGCCCGCAGCGCGCGATGAGGGCGCCCACCATCAGCAGTGCGGCCAGATAGCCGACGTAGGTGGCGCTGCCGATCAGCCCGACGAGGGAGACGGAGAGTCCGAACTCCTCGCGCAGTTCGGGGAGGAAGAGGCCGTATCCGTACCGCGCGAAACCGAAGGTCACGCCGATCGCCGAGATCCCGGCGAGGGCCAGGCGGTGGCCGGGTGTGGTCAGTGAGTTCCATGCCATGCCCCCACCATCCGGTCGGCGTCTCCGTCGCACCATTGGCGAAAACGTCAGTTTCCCCTAGATTTGCGCCATGGTGCTTCGTGTGGTGGTGATCCTGCTGGAGGAGACCTCGCTGTTCGAACTGGCCGTGCCGTGCGCGGTGTTCGCGGGCGAGGGGTACGAGCTGACGCTGTGCGCCACCTCCTCGCAAGGCGCCCAGCGCGCCCCTGGCGGTCTGCGCCTGGAGGCCGAGTACGGCCTTGAGTCGCTGTGCGAGGCGGATCTGATCGTGGTCCCTGCCTGCATGATGGACGGCTACGAACCGCCGGCCGCCCTGCTCAAGGCGTTGCGTGAGGCGCATGCCCGCGGGGCGCGGATCGCCTCCCTCTGTTCGGGGGCGTTCGTGCTGGCCGCAGCCGGGCTGCTGGACGGGCGTCCGGCGGCGACCCACTGGATGTACGCGGAGGAGTTGCGCCGCCGCTATCCGTACATACGCGTCGACGACCGTTCCTTGTACGTCGACGACGGCTCGATCCTCACCAGTGCGGGCACGGCCGCGGCCATCGATCTGTGCCTGCACATCGTGCGCGGCGACTACGGCATGGCAGCGGCGGCGGAGGTCGGCCGCCGGATGGTCGTGGCCCCGCATCGGGAGGGCGACCAGACTCAGTACGCGCTACCGCCAGCTCCTGTCCCACCGCAGGCGGAGAGCCTCGGGCCGGTGCTGGACTGGGCGCTGTCCCGGCTCCACCGGTCGCTGACGATCGCCGAGTTGGCATCCCGGGCGGGGATGAGCACGCGGACGTTCGGCCGCCGCTTCGCGGCGGAGGTGGGCGCCACCCCGCTGAAGTGGCTCAACCAGCAGCGGCTGGCGCGGGCGCGGGAACTGCTGGAGACGACGGATCTGGGAGTGGACACGGTGGCGGAGCGCAGCGGGCTGGGCAGCGCGGACAGCCTGCGCCAGCACTTTCACCGGGCGCTGGCAATGACCCCGGCGGCGTACCGGCGCGCCTTCCGGGCCACCACCCCGCAGAGACTGTCGGGCAACTGATCACGGCGGGAGTTCAACCATCGGAATTCGTCCTCCTACGACAGCCCCGCAACGATCACGCGGCCGCAGAACCGTGAAACGACTGACGTCCACCCCGATGACCCTGGCCAGGCAGACGCCGGCCCGATCAGCGAGTGCGAGACCAACCGTGGTGAGTGTGGACCGGAACTCTCTGTCCGCTGAGCGTGCCGCCGAGTCAGACCTGCTGGTTGGCTCACCGAAGCCCCGTCGCGCGCAGCCGAAGCCAACCAGCCGTCATCAAGGTTCTTGCCACCCAACCCGGTCCGCCCAGGTCGGACAACTGATCAACGCCTGACTTCGTTGTCCAAGGACAGAAATGCTGCTCTGCGACGTGAACAGAGCCACCCGCACAGGCCCCCGAACCGACTGGTCCAAGAAGTGCTGACCGTCAGCGCGGCCCTGTCCCTGCGCTGTCCGAGGGTCAGGCCACGGGGTTCTCCAGGAGGGTGACCCGGTTGCCGTCCGGGTCTTCCAGGGCAGCGAACCGGGTGCGCGTACCGCCGGCCTGCACCGGCCCCGCAGCCAAACCGCGTTCCTTGAGCTGTGCAAGAGCCTCGTCCAGATCAGGAACCTCAAGATTCAGGAGCGCCGAACCAAAACGCTCGGTGTCCTCGAAGACCGAGAGCCAGCCCCCTGTAGTGAGATGCCAGTCCGCCAGTGACGGCATCGGCCGGGTGTCCGCCGGACGTCCCCCGGCACTTCTCGGGGCGATGGGTGCTGGTGGGCCCGGGTGGTAGTGGAGTCCACCGCCACCCGCCAGTCGATCAGCCCATCGTCCTCCGCGCGGGCGAGCAGGACGCCGAGCACGCGGTCTTCCAGGACCCGAACCTGGCTGGGAGGTCTCGCCAAGGAATACCGGTACGGTACCGGTAGACGATCGCCTCCATCATGCGGCGGTGACCGGCCCACGGCATGCCGGGACGACCGGTATCGGATGCGGTCCCACTGCCGGCCGGTCAGGCAGGCATGACGAGGCATCAGGATCAGACCGTAGAGGTGCTGTGCACCCGGCCCGGCAGTTCGGCAGGGCTCAGTCGATGGCCTTGATCACCCGGGCGGGCACTCCCGCGACCACGGTGTCGGCAGGAACATCACGAGTGACCACCGCACCGGCAGCGACCACCGAACCGGCCCCGATGCTCACCCCCTGCGTGATCACGGCAGCCGTCCCGATCCAGACGTCGTCCTCGATAACGATCGGGGCGAAGGAGAGGTACTCGCGGCGCTCGGCCAGGGGCAGTGGATGGCCTCCCGTGATAAGGCTGACCTTCGGGGCGATCATGACGCCGTTGCCGATACGGATGCCTCCCCTGTCCATGAAGGTGCACCCCTGGTTGACGAAGACGTTCTCCCCGAAGGTCGTGTTCAGCCCGTACTCGGTAAAGAACGGCGGGTAGATCACCACGGACTCCGGCAGCGGGCCACCGAACACAACAGAAAGTAGTTCCGCGCGACCTTCGCTGTCGCTGAACGGAAGCACATTCAGTCGAGACGTCGCATCGGTCACCTCCACGATCCGCTCCGCATGACGCGTGAACTCAGGCGTCCGGACATACATGACCTGCTCTGTGCGGGTAGACATGCGCTGATCCCACCACCGCGCAGGACAATCGATCAAACAACCCGGCACCACAACAGCCACAACCAACGGTTGTGGGTAGGGTGAAAGCGTGGATGTTGAAGCGCTGCGGACGTTCGCGGCCGTCGCCGGGACCGGCCAGTTCCAAGCCGCGGCCGACGAGTTGGGGATCAGCCAGCAGGCGGTCTCCAAGCGGATCGCAGCCCTGGAGAGACACCTCGAGGTCACGCTCCTGGTGCGAACCTCCCGAGGCTCCCGGCTGAGCCTGGACGGGCAGGTCTTCCTGCCGCACACCAAAAAGGTCCTGGCGGCCGTCGAGCAGGCCGAACAGGCCGTGCGCCCCGGCAGCCGTCCCTTGCGCGTCGATGTCCTCAATCGGCGCATCTCCCCGGCCCAGGCCGTCTACCGGTTCTACCGCTCCCACCCCGAGACAGACCTGGACGCGGTCACGCTGAGCAAGGAGAACGCTGCCCAGGCCGCCCAGGCGGTGCTCGAAGGGACCGTCGACGCGTCCTTCCGTGCCCTGCCGGCAGACCAGGTCCCGGCCGGGATCAGCGCCGAACGACTCCTGGACGCACCCTGGAGCTCCTGGTCGGGCCCGGCCACCCCTTGGCGAACGCCCCCTGGGTCAGTCCTGCGGACCTGGCCGGCCACCGCATCTGGATCCCCGGGATCAGGCCAGGCACGGAGTGGGCGGCGTTCTACCAGGCGCTGTCCGAGGCCTTCGGCCTGAGCATCGACGCGCTCGGCCCCAACTTCGGTGACGAGGCCCTGATGGACGCGCTGGCCGACTCGGCCTCTCTGGCCACCCTCATCGGCAGAGGTGACCGGTACCTGTGGCCGCAGACCCACGACCTACGGCGCATCCCGTTGCACAATCCGACCCCGGTCTACCCGCACATGCTGCTCTTCCGCAGCGGAGACCAGCACCCCGTGCTGACCGCGCTACGCGGCCATCTGCGCACCGCAGGCCCGCGAACCCCGCACGACGTGTGGGCACCGGACTGGGTGGACCGCTGACCGGACGACCGAGTTAACAGACACGTCCGAGGGCAGAGGGAGCCCTTTCCAACCTCAAGTTGAGGCGTGGTGAAGGACGACGACGGCCTTCACGATGTTGGTGATCCGGTTGGTGCTGCAGCGGAGCTTGCGCAGCAGGCGCCCGCCCTTCAGGACGGCCATGGCCTGCTCGCCGAGGCACCGGATTTCGGCGTGGGTGCTGTTGTGCCGTCGCTTCCAGCGCTTGAGCCGGCGGCCCCGGAAAGGTACGCGGACATTGCGGCCGGCCCCTTGGTACGCCTTGTCCGCCCAGCACTTCAGCCCTGCCGTTGCGAGCGCGTCGATGATGCCGTGTTCGCGCGCGGCGGTCAGGTCGTGGGTGGAGCCGGGCAGGGCCGCGGAAGCCCACAGCAGTCGACCGAAGGGATCCGTGACGACCTGGACGTTCATGCCGTAGCGCTTCTGTTTTCCGGAGTGGTACGGGGTGTCGGCGGCGATCCGGTCGATGGGCAGGAGGGTGCCGTCCAGGATCACGTACGCCTTCGTCCGGACGGTCGTCATTGCCTCGGCCAGGGTCTGCGCCTGAGCGGCCGGCACTTCGACGGCCTCGCGTGTGCAGCGGTAGACAGCCGCGATACCGATCTCGACCCCCGCGGCGAACTGGGCGCACGTGTCGCCGCATCGCAGGTGGGCCAGGGCGAGCAGGGCCTGACGACCGACGGGCGGACGCCGCCATCGCGTACCTGTCTCCCGCCGGTGAGAGGCCAGTTGCCTCGTCAGGTGCTGCAGCGTGCGGCTGGACAGATCGATCGACGACGGGCAGACAAGCACGCGAAGCTCCTGGCGGACACGGGTGATCTTGGTCGAGAACCCGTCTACCAGGAACTTCACTGTTCCGTACAACCCCTACCCACCAACACACCGACGCCACAGCCAGGTTGGAAAGGGCTCAGTGCTGTCCCGGTGCTTCTGGCGGCGGGCATGGCGTGCTTGTTGGCTATGGCCTGGGTCGCCAGAACTGTGTGGTTCTCCGGTTGACCTCGATTCCGGGGGAGAGTTCCTCCACCTCTGCTGGGGCAACGCTGCGGCGTGTCCGCTGCGGATACACGCTGATCGACCACGGCCGCCCCTGCTGAGAACGATCCTCCTCGATCAATCGGAAGGCTGTCGATGGAATCCCTCGGCCACCCGTCGCGGTCACTATGCCCCACGGGCAGGCTGATGTCGTTCTAGCGGTTCCGGCGTAGCGCGACCACGAAGGCAAGGGCCAGGAGGGTGTCGCAAAGGTTACGGGTATCCCGATGCTGTCTGGCGACAGCCCGCCGCCACCAACGTTCAACCCGGTCTGGGTAACCACTCCACAACCGCCGCTTTACGCGGACATGCATGTGCGATCCGACGCAGCGATTCACCTGAGAAGTGCTCCCCGACTCGCGGTCGTAGCGTCCTCAGAGATCCTGTCGTTGCAGGTCAGCCCTACCTCTACCTCTCATGCTCACGCTCCGAACAGCACACTTCATGAAAGCGCGAGGCTAGGGCCACGCCTCCGACATCGAAATGACGACGCTTTACTGGCACTCCCCCGCAGACCATCGCGCTGGCCTATCCCGGAGTCGACAGTGGCGGCAGCACGGACTGCCATACCCACGCGTCGATGACCGGGCCGAGCGGCCGGGCGGTGTACTGCTGGGCGTGGGCTGCGAAGTCGGTGGTCGTCACCAGGCCGTGGCGGTGTATCGTCGTCCAGCCCTTGAGCATCCGGAAGAAGGGGTCCTCGCCCAGAGCGCAGCGCACGGCGTGGACTGCCAGCCCGCCGCGTGCGTACAAGCGGTCGTCGAACATCAATCGCCGTCCCGGATCGGCGAGCCGCAGGTCCTGCCGATGCTGCCGCAGATGGGCGTGTGCCCGCGCGGCCAGGATCTGGACGGTTGGACCTCCGGCATGCTCGGACCAAAGCCACTCCGCGTATTTGGCGAAGCCTTCGTTGAGCCATATGTGCCGCCAGTCCGCGACGGTGAGGCTGTTGCCGAACCACTGGTGAGCCAGTTCGTGGGCGACCAGGCGTTCCGAGCCGCCCTGCCCGTCGAGGTGGTTCGTCCCGAAGGTGGCCAGCCCCTGCGCCTCCACCGGGACATCGAGTTCCTCGTCCGCGACGACCACGGCGTACTCGTTGAACGGATACGGCCCAAAGACATCCTCGAAATACTTCATCATTTGTGGCTGCCGGGCGAAGTCCCTGGTGAACTCGGGCACCAGCCGGGCCGGTACGTATGCCGTCTGCGGCACAGGCCGGCGGGCGTCGAACGATGAGGCCCGGCTGGTGAACGGTACGGTTTCGTACCGGCCGATGGAGACGCCGACCAGGTAGCTGGGGGTGGGCGCGGGTTGTTCGTACACCCAGGTGGTGCTGCTGGCCCGGGTGGTCCTGGCAAGCAGTCGGCCGCCGACGACCACGGTGTACGGGGACGGTGCGGTGAGCGATATCTGGTAGGACGCCTTGTCTCCGGGGCGGTCGTTGCACGGGTACCAGGAGGGGGCGCCGATCGGCTGGCTGGCGACCAGCGCGCCGTCGGTCAGCTCCTCCCAGCCCAGACCGCCCCAGTGGCTGCGAATCGGTGCCGGATTGCCGGCGTAGTGCACCTCGACGGTGAACGCCGCTCCTGCCTCCAGCGTCCTTTCCGGGCGAATCCGCAGTTTGCCGCCCCGGTGGGTGTAGTGCGTGGTGCGGCCGTCGACCGTCACCCGGTTCAGCCGGAAGTCGGCCAGGTCCAGGGAGAACTCACGCAGCGGCCCGCGGTCGGCCACGCCGCTGAGGCGTGCGGTCCCGCTGAGCCGGTTGGCTGTGGGCCGGTAGGCCAGCGCGAGCTCGTAGCGGTGGATCCGGTAGCGGGTGTCACCGTGGGCGGGGAAGTAGGGGTCCGTGTCCGGGGCGGCTGCCTGCTTCTGCCTCAACGGTCTTGCTCTCTCTCGTGGTCCGCGGATCGTGCTGCGTCGGGACGTGCCTCACCATGCCCGGCCCAGGCCTGGGCCGGGTTGCCGAGCCACCGGCTGTCCGGCGGGATGGACTCGCCGCGCATGACCAGTGAGGCCGGTCCCAGCGTGCTGCGGGCGCCGACCTCGCAGCCCGGTAGCACGATCCCGCCCGGTCCGATTGTCGCGCCTGCGCGCATGACCACCGTATCCATCCGCATAATGCGGTCGTGAAAGAGGTGGGTCTGCAGGACACAGCCCCGGTTGACGCTCACCGCGTCCTCCAGGGTGACCAGGTCGGCCTCGGGCAGCCAGTAGCTCTCACACCACACGCCCCGACCGATCGTGGCCCCCAGTCCGCGCAGCCACAGACTCATCGCCGGGGTGCCGGTCACCGAGCCGACCAGCCAGGGCACCGCCAGTACCTCGACGAAGGTGTCCGCGAGCTCGTTGCGCCACACGAAGCCGCTCCACAGCGGGCGTTCCACGGCCCGGAACCGGCCGACGAGCAACCACTTGGCGCTGATGGACACGATGGCCGCCGCGGTGCCTGCGGCCAGCAGCACGACGCCGGAGGCCAGCGCCGTCAAGAGCGGGGAGCCGGCCTCTGCCAGTTCGGCGAGTGCGGCCAGGGTCAGGACGGCAAGGGCCCCGGAGGCCAGGACGGGGACCAGCCGGCACACCTCGACCAGGCCGCGCGCCCACACCAGGCGGGCCGGCGGTGCGTAGGTCAGGCTCTGATCGGCGCTGTCGGCCGAGCGGGGCAGGCGTACCGGCGGCATCCCCAGGTAGGAGCGGCCCTTCTTGGTCTTCTTCGGTGTGGCCGACAGCACACCCACCAATCCGCGGTCGGGCACGGTACGCCCGGGGGCGGTCATCCCGGAGTTGCCGAGGAAGGCCCGCTCGCCGATCTCTGCGGCGCCGATCCGCAGCCAGCCGCCGCCGAGCTGGTACGGGGCGACCAGGGCGTCGTCGGCCAGGAAGGCGCCGTCGCCGATGGTGGTCAGGCTCGGCAGTGCCAGCACGGTGGACACCTCGGCCCGGCGGCCGATCTTCATGCCCAATGCGCGTAGCCAGCTGGGGGTGATCAGCCCTGCGTAGAGTGGGAAGAGCCACTGCCGGGCCGCGTCCATCAGCTGGCTGACGGTCCATGCCTGCCAGCCCGTGCTGCTGTGCAGGGGGTGCCAGCCGGGGCGCAGTCCGATGCTCAGCAGCCGAACGGCGGCGCACAGCAGCACGGCGTAGGCCAGTCCGAAGGCCAAGGTGGCGGGAACCAGGGCGGCCAGCGCGCCGCGCAGCGCGCCGCCGAGGCCGGCGCCGACCGGAATGATGGCGCCGACCACGGCGAGGGCGGGGACCGCGGCGGCCATCGGGAACAGGCTCAGTGCGTATCCGCTGGCGCCGTAGGCAGCAACCCATCGGGCCCGACGCGGGGGGCGGTGCTTGGGCCAGCGGCGTTCGGCCCGGCCGCGTTCGACGGCGGGCGCGCCGGCCCAGTGCCGGCCTGCGGGTACCTGCCCGGTGATGCTGGAGCCGGCTGCGACCTGGGCTCGTTTGCCGACGCGGGTGCCGGGCAGCAGGATGCTGCGGGTGCCGACGACCGCGTCGGGGCCGACCTTCACTGCTCCGATGTGCAGCCGGTCGCCGTCGACCCAGTGGCCGGACAGGTCTACCTCTGCCTCGATGGCGCAGCCCCGGCCGAGTTTGAGTATCCCGGTGACCGGCGGCAGGGAGTGCAGGTCCACGTCGGGGCCGATCCGGGCACCGAGGGCACGGCCGTATCGGATCAGCCACGCCCCGGACAGGGATGTCGCCCCGGTGACCTCGGCGAACCGCTCAGCGGCCCACAGCCGCAGGTGGACGCTGCCGCCGCGTGGGTAACTGCCGGGGCGGACCCCGGCGAGCAGCCAGCGCGCCCCTGCCGCGGAGAGCGCGAGCCGGCCTGGCGGGCTGAACAGCACCGCGCCTGCGGCCGTCACCAGCCACCAGGAGGCGGTCGGTGCCCACGGGAACCCGCCGAACCACGCCAGAACGTTGCCGAGGGCCAGCAACGCCACCGTCCAGCGCAGCCCGACCAGGGTGAACAGAGGCAGCAGCAAGAGCAGCTGGACGATCTTGGCACGGGTCGGGACGGGCGCGACCTCGTGCGCCCTGGTCTCGGTGCGTGCGGTGGCCTCCAGCATCCGGGCGAGCTTGCGGATCGTGGGGTGCTGGTAGATGTCGAGTACGGCAACCGCCGGGTGGCGGCAGCGCAGCAGAGTGGTGAGCTGGGCGGCGGCCAGGCTGTTGCCGCCGATCACGAAGAAGTCGTCGCGGGCGTCGGTGACCGGCATGCCGAGGACCTCGGCCCACTGCTCGGCGATCCACGCCTCGGTAGCGTTGAGGTGCGCGGCGGTGTCCCCTGTGACCGGTTTCCCGCTGCCCTCCGTGGCGCCGGGCAGCGGCCACGGCAGGGCCGCGCGGTCCACCTTGCCCGAGGTGAGGGTGGGCAGCACGTCGACGGAGGCGAGCAGCGGCACGAGGGCGGCCGGCAGCTGCGCGCGCAGGAGGTCGACGGCCGCGGCCCGATCCCAGCCGGCGGTGGTCACCACGTAGCCGACCAGGAGCTGGTTGCCGTGCCGGGCGGTGCGGACCGCCGTGGCGGCGCCGGCCACGCCGGGCAGCGCCTGGAGCGCGGCGTCCACCTCGGCGAGCTCGATCCGGCGGCCGCCGAGCTTGACCTGCTCGTCGGCGCGGCCCAGGAACACCAGCCCGTCGGGGTCGGCCCGGACGAGGTCGCCGCTGCGGTAGGCGCGCGACCAGCCGAGGGATTCCAGCGGAGCGTACTTCTCGGCGTCCTTGGCGGGGTCGAGGTAACGGGCCAGGCCGGCCCCGCCGATGATGAGCTGGCCGCTGCCGCCCATCGGCACGGGTACGCCGGCCTCGTCCACCACGGCCAGCTCCCAGCCGTCCAGCGGCAGGCCGATCCTGACCGGTCCCCGACCGGTCAGGATGGCGGCGCAGGCCACTACGGTCGCCTCGGTGGGGCCGTAGGTGTTCCAGACCTCGCGGCCCTCGGTGACCAGACGGTCGACCAGTTCGGGCGGGCACGCCTCACCGCCGAAGATCAGCAGCCGTACCTCGTCGAGTGACTCGGCCGGCCACAGCGCGGCCAGCGTGGGCACCGTGGAGACCACTGTGATCTCCTGCTCGGCGAGCCAGGAGCCCAGGTCGGCGCCGCCGCGGACCTGGGAGCGCGGTACAGGTACCAGGCACGCGCCACTGCGCCACGCGAGCCACATCTCCTCGCAGGAGGCGTCGAAGGCGACCGACAGGCCGGCCATCACCCGGTCACCGGGCCCGATCGGCTTCTCCCGCAGGAAAAGCCCGGCCTCGGCATCGACGAACGCCGCCGCGCTGCGGTGGGTGACGGCGACGCCCTTGGGCCTTCCGGTGGAGCCGGAGGTGAAGATGATCCAGGCGTCGTCCTCGGGCCTGGGAGGGCGCTGGGGGGTGGGGGCGGCACCGCTTCGCGTCAGAGTGAGACGGTGCTGTGCCCCGAGGACGGCCGTCACCGAAGCCTCGCCGAAGACGAACTTCGCGCGCTCGTCCGGGTCCTCGGCGTCGACGGGGACGTACGCGGCGCCTACGGCGAGGGCGGCCAGGATGCCGATGTAGAGGTCGTTGGTGCCCGACGGGACCCGGATTCCCACCCGGTCGCCCGCGCCGACGCCCGCGGTCGCGAGCCTCCGGCGCAGTTCCTCGACCTCGGTGGCCAGGGCCCGGTAGCTGAGGGCGTTACGGCCGTCGTCGAGCGCCGTCTCGTGCGGGTGGGCCCGTACCGTGGCCTCGAACACGTCCAGCAGCGTCCGCGGCGCGGCGGCGGGGCGCCCGGGGAAATACGCAGGCGGGCTCACGGACGGTCCGACCGCGTCGGCCTGGGCTACAGGGGCGGCCGCAACGGCCGGTGCGGGGTTCTCGGCGAGCGTGATCGGCTCGATGCCGGCCACCGGGGCGGAGCCGTCGCCCCCGGCCGTGATGTCGGCTGCGGGCGTCGCTTCAGCCGCGGGCGCCACGTCGGCCGCAGGCGCCGCTTCGAGCACTGCCGTCGCGTCGAGCGGCTCTGTGCCGTCGGCCAGGGCCGGCTCGCTCTCCTCGACAGGCCCTCTGCTCGGCATTTCAGCCGACTGGATCTGCTCGGTTCCGCAGCCTTCGGCGGCGGTCCGATTCTCCTCCCGCAGCATGTCGCTCCGCGCGGTCACCACCATGTGCTCCTCGTCCCGTCGATCCCTGTCCTGACGGATGCCCGGCTCGAAGGGCCGGGCAGGTGTCTTCCTGCAGACAGGACACTCGGCCCCAAAATAAAACAAGTTGCACCATGTCAAGAGGATCTGGCAAATAGGGATCATTTCGGTCTTTTGTTGATGAGGTGGCCACTCTGACGGGCGAGTCCAGAGATACGCGACAAGTATGAGTATTTCAATGTGAAAGGGTCACCGATCCGGATCCCGGACCGCGGTCCGCCCCGTCAGCTCCGGCCGAGCCGAGCTCGCGGCGCGATCCGGCGTCGCAGCCGCGAAGACGGAAGCCCACCGCACCCTCACGTCGGAGCCGAACGAGCCGAACGCGGAGTCGGAACCGACGGCGGCCGGATCGCGATACGGCCGGACCGTCGAGGCTCCACGGCTTACAAGATTCACAAATGGCGACATAAAGGATATATAACTTAAAGTAGCCTGATGACCACGCATCTTGTGCCATCGAGACGAACCGACTCCGAACCGCTGACGTGGGCAGGACCACAGACGCAGGAGCTGTCGGACGGCCAGCAGCTGCCGCACAGGCGGTTCCTCGACCGGGAGCGCAGTTGGCTGGCGTTCAACGAGCGAGTGCTGGAGCTCGCCGAGGACCCGCAGGTCCCGTTGCTGGAGCGGGCCAGGTTCCTCGCCATCTTCGCAAGCAACCTGGACGAGTTCTTCATGGTCCGGGTCGCTGGTCTCAAGCATCGGATCGCGACAGGGGTGGCCCAGTGCTCCGCGTCCGGGTCGCACCCGGGAGAGGTCCTGAAGCAGATCTGGAGCAGGTCCCGCACGCTGATGGCTCGGCACGCCGCGGCCTTCCAGCACGAGGTCCGGCCGCATCTCGCAGCCGAGGGCATCGAGCTGATCCGCTGGCCGGACGCGTCGGCGAAGGAACAGGCCCACCTGCACACCCTCTTCCGCGAGCAGATCTTCCCCGTCCTGACTCCGCTCGCGGTGGACCCTGCCCGCCCGTTCCCGTACGTGTCGGGTCTCTCGCTGAACCTCGCGGTGGTGGTGCGCAACCCTGCCTCCGGGCAAAGACACTTCGCCAGGGTCAAGGTCCCGCAGTCCCTTTCCCGGTTCCTCGAGGTCTCCCCGCAGCGGTTCGTGCCCCTGGAGGACGTCATCGGCGCGCACCTGGAGTACCTGTTCCCAGGGATGGAGACGCTTGCCCACGACGCCTTCCGGGTTACCCGCAACGAGGACCTGGAGGTCGAGGAGGACGACGCCGAGAACATCCTGACAGCGCTGGAGACCGAGCTGATGCGTCGCCCCTTCGGCCCGCCGGTGCGCCTTGAGGTGGAGGAGTCGATCGACCCCTTCTTGCTCGATCTGCTGGTACGCGAACTGAACATCACCGAGGCCGAGGTCTTCGCACTGCCCGGGCCGCTCGACCTGACCGGCCTGCTGGGCTTGGCGGACCAGGACCGACCCGAGCTGAAGTACCCCGCGTTCGTGGCCGGCACCGCGTGCGACGTCCTGTCCGACGTCACATCCGCCTCGCAGCCGGACATCTTGGCCGTGATGCGCGAGCGCGATGTACTGCTGCACCACCCGTACGACAGCTTCGCCGCCTCGGTCCAGGCCTTCCTGGAACAGGCCGCGGCCGACCCGCACGTACTGGCGATCAAGCAGACGCTGTACCGCACCTCGGGCGACTCGCCGATCGTCGACGCACTGATCGACGCCGCCGACGCGGGCAAGCAGGTGCTGGTCCTCGTCGAGATCAAGGCCCGGTTCGACGAGCACGCCAACATCAAGTTGGCCCGCACGCTGGTACGGGCAGGCTGCCACGTGGTCTACGGCCTGATCGGGCTGAAAACCCACTGCAAGCTCTCACTGGTGATCCGCCAGGAAGGCGAAACACTGCGCCGCTACAGCCACATCGGTACCGGCAACTACCATCCCAAGACCGCCCGGCTCTACGAGGACCTCGGACTGCTCACCGCGGACCCGGACGTCGGCGCCGACCTGTCCAACCTGTTCAACCGGCTCTCCGGCTACTCCCGCCAGCACAACTACCGCCGACTGCTCACATCGCCGCGCGGCCTGCGGGACACGCTGGTCTCGCGCATCCGCTCCGAGATCGCGCATCACAAGGCCGGAAGGCCCGCATACGTCAAGTTCAAAATCAACTCGATCGTGGACGAACAACTGATCGACGCGCTCTACCGCGCCTCCCAGGCGGGAGTGCGTGTGGACGCGTGGGTGCGCGGCGTCTGCGCGATCCGGCCAGGCGTGCCCGGGCTGAGCGAGAACATCCGGGTGCGCAGCATCCTCGGACGCTTCCTGGAGCACTCGCGGATCTTCGCCTTCGCCAACGGCGGCGCCCCCGAAGTCTGGATCGGCAGCGCGGACATGATGCACCGCAACCTCGACCGCCGCATCGAGGCCCTCGTTCGGGTCAACGCCCCCAAACACCGGGCACAGCTGTCCGAGCTGCTCGACCTCGGAATGTCCCACGGGACCGCGTCCTGGCACCTGGGCCCGGACGGCAGCTGGGCCAGACACGCGCAGGATGCCGAAGGCACACCCCTGCGCGACATCCAGGAACTGCTCATCGCCAGCCGGGTTGCGTACCCGGGCCTGCAACCGCCCTGCCGATCGCTGGCCTGAGCCGTCTGCCGGACCGGCACGGCACCCGGCGCCCTAGACGTGTGAGCTCGGCTGCGAGGCTTCCGGTCGACTTCACCGTCCAGCCCAGCGGCGACATCGGATCGCCCCGCTCGTCAGGCTCCACCAGTGCCGGCAGCGCGGACCGAAGACCCGGATCAAGGTCCACGGCCTTCTTCCGACCACCACCGGGCCCGCGGACCCGGTTCATTGGCTCCTCGCCGGCCTCCAACTCGTCCACGCCCTTGCGGACCGTCGTCTCGCTGACCTGGGCGGCCCGCGCGACGGCGGATGCGGCCGTGACCCAAAATCCGGGCCTACTGAGTTTTTCGTTGGTTCTGTGGGTGTGGTGGGTCTTACGACACCACCGCACTGATCCAGGTCCTGGGACAGGTCAAGGATGAGAAAGGCGATCGTGAACACGGGCCACCGCCGAAAGCGGCTGCCCACCGCCCCATAGACCAGCGCCCCCGTGAGAGCGCAAACCCCGAACGCCGCGTTCAGCAGACCGAGATCGACGGCACCGCCAAGCTCCTCACGGGCATGCACGGGCAGGAGCACGGCGCTCCATCCCTGGTCGAGGCTCGTGGTGACCAGCGTCATCAGGCACAGGCCCAGTAGCAGCGGCGCGTCCGCCACGAAGCAATAGCCGTCAGCGAGTTCACGACGGTAGGCCCGCAGCGATATCGGCTCGGCCCGTCACTGGGCCCGTGCCTCGGGGAGGCCGCGCACTCCGAACGCGAACAGTGGCGCGGCCACGGCGAAGGTCGCGGCATCTACCAACAGGACGTTCTCGGCTCCGAGTACGGCGATCAGCACACCTCCGAGAGCGGATACCGTCAGCGCCGCGCAGCGTGCCGCACCGTCATACAGCCTGGCGGCCCTGGTCAGCGGCATTCCGGTGCGTTCGGCGAGCGTGGGCAACAGGATGCCGCGAGCGGTTTCACCCGGCGCCCGGACCAGCCCTGTCATCGCCATCAGCATGCACAGCATCCAGAACTGCAGGATGCCGGCGAACTGCAGCAGCGGGATCGCCGCAACGGCGACCCCGCAGGCGAGATCTGAGGCGACACTCACCCGCCGTCGGCTCATCCGGTCGATGACCGGACCGCTGACGAGCGCAGCGGGCACTGCGGGCAGCAGTGTGCAGAACGCCACGATCCCACCCTTGGCGGCACTGCCCGTGCTATGCAGCACGAACCACGGTACGCCCATGCAGGTGAGGCAATTCCTCGCGATCGAAATGAGATTGGCGGCAAGAACCGTTGCCAGAGGACGGCGATCAACCGTCCCGAAGTCTTCGGACACTACGGAGGTCTCCCATAAGGGGAAGCGCCCACCGTGATTGAAGCAGGTCAGCCGGTGGGGCGGAGCGAAGTGGTCAGCGTCTGGCGCGCATGACGAGGCGCACCGCGGTGCGGTGTTCACAAGCAGCGCCTCCAACACTTCGCTTCCGAAGCTCCAGCTGAAGGAACGATGGTGGCTACCGGTGCTGGCCCCGCGCTTGCCGCTCCCGGTGCGGTTCGGTGAACCGTCCGAGCGCTTTCCCGAGTACTGGACCGTGATGACGTGGGTTCCCAGTGAGCCGCTGGACCACGGCTCGATCAGCCGCGGTGCCCACGCGGCCGACACGCTGGCGGGCTTCCTCCGGGCGCTCCACGTCGAGGTGCCCGCCGAGGCGCCGATCTCTACGGACTTCGGTGCCCATCCCAGGAACTGCACGGACGGCTACGAGAACTTCTTCCAGGCCGTTGGCCCCAACGACATCTCTGCCGACGTCCGGGCCGTCTGGGACGACGCCGTTGCGGCCGACGCGTGGGAGGGCCCGCCGGTGTGGGTGCACGGCGACCTCCATCCCGCGAACGTCGTCGTCTCGGACGGAACGCTCTCCGGCATCGTCGACTTCGGTGCCATGTTCGCCGGCGACCCGGCGTGGGACCTCGCCGCCGCATGGGTGCTGCTACCCGCGGGCATGGCCTCACGGTTCTTCGGCATGTACGCGCACGCAGACGAGGCGGCGATCCGGCGCGCCCGCGGGCTGGCCGCGGTGAAGAGCCTCTTCCTGATGCTCATGGGGCAGAACGGAGAACGAGGCCTTCCCGGCGGCAAGCCGCATTGGGGACCTGCAGGCCGGGCGGCACTCGATCGTGTTCTGAAGGGCGTTTGAGACACGCCTTCTTTAAACCTGTTCTCGATCTTGGTTGAGGGCCATGCGGGGCCCACCTTCGTGGGTTCATCGATCACCGCGCATGGCGGGGATACCGAGGTCCACGGCCGTATGCTGCCTGTGGCCCCGACCTAGCTGGCTGAGCTTCTCCTCGGCGCCGGCCAGGCTGACCTGGAGACCCTCGACCTCGCCGAGCCGGCCTTCCGTCTCGGCTTCGGGGATTCGGGCGATCAAGTTGTCGCGGATCTCGGCAGGCTGTGCCCGTTGGGTCGGGTCAGGTCGGAGGAGCGAACATCTGACACATGCGTGCTCATGGATGTGGGGGGGGGATCCGAAGACGCGTGCGCAGGTGCCGATGGGCACCTTCCGCTTCTCGAAGCGGGCGGGGAAGGCGTCCCGCTCATCCTCTGTCGGGATCCGGTGCTCCTCGCCGGGGCGGAAAGCCCGTCGTCGGGCGATGAATGCCCGGTGGGCCTCGATCGTCTCGGCCGGGTGGACCGCTAATGGTGGAGTCGGGTATTGGAACTGTCCGAATGCCTGCCTGATCACGCGTTGCGTTCCTCGGCCTGCCCGAAGCGCGCCAGGCAATGCCACACCTTCTTGAGCGCCTGCTGGTCATGGAGTCCGGTGCGTGCGGCGTCACCGATGATCCGCGGATCGAGACAGCCGTCAACGGCGATCTCGGTTCCCAGGTCGACGTACTCCTGACCGCGGTATTCCGAGTGGCGACCGAGTTCTTCGACGGCGAGCCGGAGCCCTGGATGCCACTCGAGTCGGCACGGCAGGTCGCGGGATGCTGCCTCCACTACGGTTCCTCGATAGCTCGGGTCCAGGACCAATGCCTCGACATCGCGGTTCAGGACGAGTGGCCCGTGTACCTGTGCCTCGATGTAGTCGTCGAGTGCATCCCGGCTATCGGCCTCAGCCAGCTTTATGAGGGACATAGTGGCCGCGACACCGAATGCCGACGGTTCGAAGAAGCTGTCCGGGTAGCAGAACGTGGCTCGTGAGAGGGCCTCAGCAGTCAGCCGAAAGTGCGCGGAACCGAACCGGGGCGCTCCGCCGAGCGGCTTTCGCCGGAAGTTCAGCGCGCCGTAGACGGGGCGCTCGTGCGCGGACGCATGATCATACGCGCCTCCGAAGATCCGGCTCTCCCAACGCCACCGGTCACCACCAGGATGGGCCGTCAAGCCGCCGTTGCTTGCGCCCGTGACGAACTGCGAGTGATAAACGCCGTCCTCGGCCAACGCGAACAGTATCGGTCGGCCTTCCACCGTGCGATCCGGGTGAAAGTTCAGAGTCACTCGCAGCGCAGGGTCGTCCGGGGCCCCGGACGAGAGCGATGCGACATGACGGATTGCCTGTTCCTGCGGAGACGGAGCTGTACCAGCGTTCACCAGCGCAGTGTGCCCGACGGCGGCCTTGGGTGTCTTGCGCGCGCCTCGGCCCGCGCCCGAAGGGCGCAGGCTGATCGTGTGGAATGGCCCGTGGACGTCGCCCTGTGGCGGCCCGTGACGCGGTTGCCGACGGGGCCGTGGGCGTACGAGATCAAGGTCGTCGGTTCTCCAGACACCTGGAGTTGTCCCATGCGGATGGCTGCTCGGCGTCTCTCGGCAGCCCCCGATCCGCGACGACCTCCGCTGGGATCGGATCGCGGAACTCGCGCAGATCGCGTACGGCTGCCAGCACCAACCCGTGCCTCCTCGCCTTCACTCCGAGGGCCAGTAGGACTCAGAGGAACCCATGGGATGTCGTATGCCAGAAGGCGCTCATGCGGGCCGTTCTGTCCGCGTCGTTCCTCCAGGGGAACGACGTACCCCCGGCGCCTGTCTCGTCGCGCGTTCTGGAAGTCTCGTCAGGTCAATACCTGTGTGCCAGGCCCGGCACACGTGGACGGCGAGGGATCCTCCGCATGCCTGGCAGGAATGGGTCGCGCCCGGAAGGGTCCGGTCACGCCTGCAACCCGTGCACCGCCGTGTCGATCGCCGCCAGCGCCGCCCTCCGATCGAGCCCCGCCCTCGATACGAGCGACAGGCCCTGGACGATGTAGAGCAGGAGCTGCGCCTGGGCCTCCGGGGAGGAGCTGGCCGTGACCTCGCCGGCGGCCTGTGCGCGGCGGAGTGCGCCGGCGACGATGTCGGTGAAGCGGCGGTACGAGCGGGTGACGATCTCCGTGGCTTCGCTGTCCTGGGGAACGAGTTCGGCGGTCGTGTTGCCGACCAGGCAGCCCTGCGGCACACCCCTGTCGGAGATCAGTTCGTCCAGCCGCGCCGGATGGGTCAGGATCTCGCGCAGCGCCGGCAGGAGCGGGGCCGTGTCGAGCGCGGCGGTCAGGTGCCGCTCGTACACCTCCCAGTAGAGCCTGACGGCGTCCAGGTAGAAGCGGCGCTTGTCGCCGAACGCGCCGTAGAGGCTGCCGCGCTCGACGGCCAGCGCGTCGACCAGGTCCTGGATCGACGTCGCCCCGTACCCCCGGGACCAGAACAGTTCGAGTGCGCGCTCCAGCGTCTGTTCCTTGTCAAACTCGCGGGGGCGTCCGGTTCGTGTCACGAGCCCAAGACTACGACTTCTTGACTCGGCGTTCAAGAAGTCGTAGCTTCCGTGGTGCCACTTCTTGAACGGATGCACAGAAGTCGGTTGCTCACTGGCCGGCACGAAGGGCGAAGCAATGAGATTTGCGGGCAAGACGGCGCTCGTCACCGGATCCGGCGCGATCGGCGGACTCGGGCACGCGACAGCCAGGGTGCTGGCCGCGGGCGGAGCCGATCTGATCCTGACCGGAACTGATCCGGAGCGCGGTGCCCAGGTCGTGGAAGACCTCCGCGCGGCCGGTGGAGAGGCCACGGGGACGGTGCGCTTCGTCGCGGCGGACGTGTCCGGCCCGGCGGGCGTGCGGCAGCTGGTCGAGGACGTCGAAGCCGTCGACATCTTGATCAACAACGCGAGCGTGATGACGCTCTCGCCGACACCGGGCAGGACCTCGCGGGCTACGACGCCGCCTTCGCGGTCAACGTGCGTGCCCCGTTCCTGCTCACCGCCCTGCTCGCGGAGAAGATGGCCGCGGGAAGCGGCGGCAGCATCGTCAACGCCAGCTCCACCGCGGCCGGCCTCGGCATACCGGGCATGGCCGTCTACGGCGCCACCAAGGCCGCGCTCGAATCACTGACCCGCACCTGGGCGGCGGAGTACGCCGCCTCGAACGTGCGGGTCAACGCCGTCCCACCGGGCCCGATGCGCACCTCCAAGGTGGTCGCGGCAATGGGCCCGGACATGGGCGGCATGGGCCTGACCACCGTGCTCAAGCGCACCTCCGCCCCGGCCGAGGTGGCCCACGTGATCGCCTTTCTCGCCGGCGACCGGGCCAGCTACATGACCGGGGCAATCATCGCCGCCGACGGCGGCCGCACCGCAATCTGAGGAGAGACAGAACAATGGACCGTCTTACGGGAAAGCACGCACTGATCACCGGAGGGACGAGCGGCATCGGCCTGGAAACGGCCCGCCAGTTCCTTGCCGAAGGAGCGACCGTCGCCATCACCGGCCGGTCACAGGAGAAGCTCGACGAGGCAGCCCGGCAGTTGGAGGGCCCGCTGCTGACCATCGCCAGCGACGCCGGCGACGTACCGGGCCAGGCGGCGCTCGCGGTGCGGCTGCGGCAGGAATGGCCGAAGCTCGACATCCTGATGAGCAACGCCGCCGACATCACCCACCTCCCGATCGAGGCATGGACCGAGGAGGCGTTCGACAGGCTCCTCGCGACCAATCTCAAGTCGCCGTTCTTCCTGATCAGAGACCTGCTGCCACTCTTCTCGCAGCAGTCCTCGGTCATCCTCGTCGGCTCGGTCTCCGCCTACATCGGACACGAGAACGCGACGGTCTACGGCGCGGCCAAGGCGGGCCTGCTCTCCTACACCCGCGGGCTGACCTACGAGCTGAAGGACCGGGGAATCCGCGTCAACGGACTGAGCCCGGGCCCGACCATCACCAACGCGTTCGCGCCCCTCGGCCCCGAGCGCCAGGCAGCCCTCTACGACGAGCTCCGGCAGACCGTGCCGCTCCACCGCCTGGGAACCGCCACCGAGCTGGCCAAGGCGGCGGTCTACCTCGCCTCGGACGAGTCCGCCTACACTGCTGGGACCGTGCTGCGCGTCGACGGAGGCATCGGACAGCTCGCGTACTAAGAGAACAAACCGGCTTGCCTGATGCCGTCGACCGTCAACGCGATGCGACGCTGAGCGCCAAACGCTGTTCGAACCGTCCCCCAGGGCGGTATCAGAAGCCAGCTGCCACCTGTCTCATGAGACACACCAAAGTCTGGAGAACAGGGACCACCGGACCGTACTGTGGCGGACCGAGGACAGCGTCCGGCCGCAGTCCCGTACCGGCCGCGACGCCACCGCGCTCCGGATGGATCCGGCCGTGGCCACCACGAGCTTGCCGCCCGGCGTGATCCTGGACGGCGAGGCCGTGGTCTACGTCGCCGACGACGGTGCGCGGATCAGCTTCGAGACGGCGCAGCCCCGCGCACTGCCCAAGCCCCGCCGGGCCCGGGAGCTCGGACCGGTTCCCTGCGACGTACGTCGCGTTCAACGGTCCTGGCCCATTCCGCAGTGGGTCTGCCTGACCCACGGCCGCGTCCGTACTCGGAGCGGCGCCAGGTCCTCATGGAGGTGCTCGCCAACGTCGGCCCGCCGATCGAGCCGGTGTGGTCGACCACCGACCGGGACGAGGCCCTGCTCCGGTACGAGAACCTTGAAGGAACAGACGTGGAGGGCATTGTCTTCAATCGGCTGGACCAGCGCTACGTCCCGAACGCACGGGGGTGGCTCAAGTACCGGATGCGGCACACCAACTAGACCGTCATCAGTGGGGTGTCCGGTACGGCGGGCGCGCCCGTCATCGCCCTGCTCGGGCGCTTCGACACCGGCGGCCGCCTCCACTACGCCGACCGCACACCGTGCTCTCCGCCCCCGTACGACGCGCCTTCGCCAACGGTCTCAGCCGCCCGGAGCGACAGCCCCTGGACCGGGCGGACCTTCGGCAAGGCCCAGGGGTTCGCGCGAGCACCTGGCCGTACAACTGGCCGAACCGGACGTCGTCGCGGAGGTCGCCGTGGACATCTCCCTGGATCCCCCCGGCCGGTGGCGCCGCCCGGTCCGGCTGCTACGGATACGTAGCGACATGGCACCCACCGACGTCCCCTTCTTCGGTCGGCCTCGGTGAACCAGGGCAGGAACATTGCCCGGCCGTCACCGGCCGACCGGTTTCGAGGTAACGCCCGCAACACCGGTCACGGGCGACGACGCTCTCCTTCCGCTCCGGTAGCCGGGCCGACGGCGAGGCTGCCGGAGCGGAAGGAGCTCGCAGAGTTCAAGACCGTTGCGCTGCTCCAGTACTGGATGCCCGAAGGGTGTCGATGAGCGGGCGCCGGTCCAGGCAGTAGCGCAGCAGCACGCCGATGCCTTCGGCGAAGTGCGGTGTCCGGGCAGCGGGACTTCGTAGTCGGGGAGCCGGGGCCCATCCCACTCGCCAAGGATCTCCTTGGGCTTGCCCGGGCCAGGACGTGATTGACATGTTGATAGGGGCCTCGAATCCGGCTTAACCTCACGGAATGGCGCAGAGCAAGGCAAGCAACGTCGACGGCTACCTGACCGAGGTTCCCGAGGAACGCAGGGCCGTGCTGACCAAGATCCGGCAGATGTGCCGCGAGGAACTGGTGGGCTTCGATGAAGTCATGGCCTACGGGATGCCCGCATACGAACGGAACGGCGCCTGCGAGATCGCCTTTGCCAGCCAGAAGCAGTACATCTCCTTCTATCTCATGCGCAGTGACGTCCGTGAAGCGTTCGAGGAACGGCTGGCCGGGCAGGACATGGGCAAGGGCTGCCTGCGGCTCCGCAGGACGGAGAACATCGACTTCGACCTGCTGCGGGACCTGCTCAAGGCCACAGCCATCCGGCTCGGCAAGATCTGTTGACACCGCCAGGCACCGGGGCACGGCCCGGGATTGCTCGTGCGCGACGGGTTCACGCGCGCCCGCCGCGTCAGCGACTCCGGGGACCCGTTCCGATAGAGGTTGAGTTCCAGGGGACCGGGTCGGGGTCGCGACTGTCGCACGAGATCGAGGAGCAAGAAGCAACCGACGGATTGGCGGCGGGTGACTGCAGCCATCGTTCTTCGGCAGGGCGACGGACGTCGGCGGGAGCAGTCGCTCAGGGCCGTCACGGAAGGTCGGCCAAACCCTTGGCCTCGCGTGCCAGGTGCTTTGCAGAATCTGGTGAGTGAAGGCAGCGCAGGTATCCCGGCAGCGCCTCGTCTCCCAGGTTCTTCTCAGGTAGTTCATGACAACTTGCACTCTCGCGCTGCCCGGCAGGCGGCCGAGCAAATGAAGCTGATCGGCTCCCCCACGCAACGTCTCGCGCGAAAATGGCTGCTGATCAGCTGAGGCTGATTGACAGCCCCCGCAACACGTCGCCCGCCAGTTGGCGTCCTTGACGCCCACGTTGGACATCGCCGCTGACTTGTACGGAAGTGATTGCCTTCGCGCCTTGTGACGGCGGGGCCGCGGCGTCGTTGAATACTGCGCCCCCATTCGGCCCCTGGGGAGGTCAAGGCCGCTTTCCCCCGTGGGGGGGGCCGTGATGTGCCCAAAGAGAGGGTCAGCTCGCCTCGGCACCTTCAGTTGGCTCGTTAACGGTCGACCGCGAGCACGCTGTCCAGGCCACTCTCGCGCCGGATCTGCCGGATGGTGTCGTCCAGGGTGCTGGCCGCGCTGATGACGGTCTCCATCGCGTCGGGCAGTAGGTCCTTCTCTCGGTACCAGTCGCGCAGGTCGTGCTCGGTGACCTGCTTGAGATACTCGGCATCGGGTTTCGCCCCGTACCGCAGCAGCGTCTCCGTGTAGGGCACGTGGAGGTAGTAGCAGCGTGAGACGCCACGGTGGGCACGCACCAGGTCTTGGAGCATCGTGCCGTAGCGGTCGGCGTACAGGATGCCTTCCACGACAACGTGGAAACCGTTGTCCAGCGCGTAGCGGGAGGTCAGGTCGATCAGGCCGATGTTCGCAGATCCGGGTCGGTCGCGTTCGCGGAGCACGGTTCGGCGCAGGTTGTCCTGGCCGACGATCGCGAGGTTGCGGCCGAACTGTTCGCGCAGGCCGGCTGCGACGGAGGATTTCCCCAAGGCGCTGTTGCCTCGGACCACGATCAGGCGGGTGTCTTCAATTCCCACCGCGCCTGGCACGAGCTCAGTCACGCGCCGTCGGCCCTGCGCTCAGCTCCATCCTGGTTGCGTGGAAGTGGTCCCAGTCCATGACCAGGCGGAAGCGTTGGTGTGCCTCCAGCCGTTCAGCGTCGGCAGGCTCCTGCCCGCGCTGTACCTGAGCGTCGCCGGCCTCCACGAGCTCCGCGAGAGCGAGGCGGATGCCCTTGAGCCCGTTCGTGGGGGCCGAGCTCGCTGGCCGCGGTTCGTAGCGACGGACGTGGCGGAGTGGCCTGCCCCACGCCCGGAACGGCGGAAGGGCCGCCACGGCATCCGTGGCGGCCCCGAGCGTACGGGCGGGAGGCTCAGCTGTTGGCGGGGTTCTTGCCCACCAGTTGGCTCAGGAGCTCAATGATCTGGGCCTGGTTTCGGTTGATCTTCTGATCCATGCGTTCCAGCCGCTCGTCCAGGCGGGCAACGTGCTCGCTGAGATTCCAGGCCTTCTGATCGAGGTTGGTGACCTGGAGGCGGACCGCGGTCAGGTCGCTCTTGACGATGCCGAACTCGCGGTCGTTCTTCTGCGCGGCGTCTTCGGAGCGGCGGGTCAGCGCGGCAATCTCGCTCTGAGCGATGGGGTCTTCAGGCCGATTGTCTCAGAGCCCGCAGACCCAGCGGTAGCCACTCCGACATCACCCAGCAGCGGTCGGCCCGGTGCGGACCCGCCGTACGTCCCGCACGAACGTGCACAAAGCGCTGAGGAAGATCACAGCTCCACCTCCGATCCAGAGGGCCGATGCCCCAAAGCGATACTCACGAACGGCAAGAACGAGGAGCATCGTGCCGGCAAGGACGCCGAAGGCGGAGATCAGAGCGCTGATGCGGTGAGTCACACGGACATCGTCAACGACAACCTCGGCCAGCGGAAGTGATCCAAACGAACCGGCCCAGGTTCTGTCCCCGGTCGTGATCAGGGAGCCGGATTCTCTCTCCTGACCAGTAGCTGAGAACAGAGGGTGTCGTACGCCCATCGCTCCCAGTTGTCCGGTGGCCACGCGCGGTCTCGAGTCAGGACAAGGAAGAGCTCGGGACTGAGCAAGGCGTAGATGATGTCCGCCGCCTCTCGCGGGGAGAGGGCGGGGCTGGCGCCGGGCATCTTCAGCAGAGCCTTCGCGGCTGTCGAGATCACCACGTACCGGGGGTCGGTCTGATCCGGCCACAGGTCCCGGATCTCCGGGTCGGTCGCTGCCGCGGCACGGACCATCTCGTTGATGGCCGCGACACGTTCGAGCGTCCCGCGGGTGCCGGCGACCAGTGCGGCCAGCGCAGACTTGGCGGTGGGCCCTGCTGTGACCTCGGCGAACCATGGCCGGTCCATCGTCGGCACCGGCTCGTCGTCGCCCGCGATCGCGACATCGACCAGTTCCTTGAGCAGCGAGGGCTTGTTCCGGAAGACGAAGTAGATCGTCTGCACCGCCACGCCCGCCCGGTCGGCGATCTCCTGCAGCCTGGTCGCCCCGTAGCCCTGCTCGACGAAGAGCGCACCCGCCGCGTCGATGATCCGGCGCCGTGTCTCCCGGGCCTTGTCGCCCCGTTTTCCCTTGACCTCACTCATGACTGGAGCCTATATCTAGAGTGCAACTCTAGAAGTCGACTCTAGTCAATGGAGGGTGATCCGTGCACGCAATCGCCAACCGTCAGCAGGCAGAGGCATGGAACGACTGGGAGGGCATCCACTGGGCCCAACACTCCGAGCGCTACAACGCGATGATGGGCGCGTTCAACGCCCCCCTCTTCGCCGCGGCGGGCATCACCCCGCACGACCGGGTCCTCGATGTCGGCTGCGGCACCGGCCAGACCACACTCCTCGCCGCACAGCAGGCGTACGACGGCCACGTCGTCGGAATCGACCTGTCCGCACTCATGCTCGAACGCGCCCGCGACGACGCCATCACGGAAGGCATCGACAACGTCACCTTCGAGCAAGGCGACGCCCAGGTGCATCCGTTCCCCGACCGCGGGTTCGACGTCCTCATCAGCCGCGGCGGTGTCATGTTCTTCACCGACCACATCGCGGCTTTCACCCATCTCGGCCACGCGCTCGCGCCGGCCGGCCAGCTCGCGTTCCTCGGCCCCCGGCCCGGGGGCTCGGACAGCGCCTATGCCCGTGCGACCGCCGCGCTCTCGCCGTTTCTGCACGAGGCCTCCCCCGCCGCCACGGGGATGGGGTCCCTGCTTGATCCCGCACGGATCCACCAGGTACTCGCCGCCGCCGGGTTCACCGACATCGATGTTGCCGCCGCCGAGGCTCCCATGACCTTCGGCGCCGATGCGGGCGACGCGGCCGACTTCATCTTCGCCATGGGACCGACACGCCACAACCTGCGCGATGCCGCCCCGGCGGCCATCACCCGTATCCGTGCCGCTGTGCATGACGCGCTCACAGAGTTCGAGACCACCGACGGTGTCTGCATCCCTGGGTCCGTCTGGATCGTCACCGCGTCGCCGACAGGCAACCCGTCGATCAAGTGAGTCGTCGTTCCGGAAGTGATCAGCCAGGGGATCTGTCGGACGACGGGGGATCTGCCGGACGACGAGTGAGATCTGCTGGGTCCCCTGCGCCCGCGAGCAACAATCGGTGCTGCCGGTGGAGGAACCACGCCAAGTGATCGACGGAATCTTCCACCGGCTAGGCACAGGGGTGCAGTTGCGTGAACTACCAAAACGCTTCGGGCCGTGGCAGATCGCCCATAAACGGCAGGGCTGTGGGCGGCCGACGGCGCCTGGGACAGGCTGCTGCAGCAAGTCCCAGGCGCCGCGCTCGTCGTAACGGGTGGAAACGGCTCTGAACTGCTCGATACCCGGCGTGGCTGACGTCGATTACCGACCCCCTCCCAGGTGCATTCCGGGTCACTTGATGGTTTTCGGTTTCTCTCGTGACCGGCCGAACGAGCACACTCGGTCTACGTCCCTGCCGGCCGACGAGAAGCAGGTGGACGGCCCGGCCAAGGATCTAACTCGGGCCGGCGGGCGGGTCGGCGTAGGTGCCGTGCAGCATGCCGGTGGCCTGCCCGACTTCGATGAGATAGCCGTCCGGGTCACGCAGGTAGCACCGCACCTCGGCCTTGCGATCGATGGGTGGCGTCAGGAATTCGGCGCCCTTCGCACTCCACTCCCGGTGGCATGCCTCGATGTCGGCAACGCGAAGGTTGAGAAAGGCGCTGACCGTGCTCGGGTCGGTGGGCGGACGCAGAGTGACGTCCGGCTTGTCCGGGGTGGGGCCACCGCCCGGGTTCATGATGATCCATCCGTTGGCGAGTTTGACGGTGCAGGGGTTCTCTTCGAGTACCACCTCACCGCCGAGAACATCGGTGTAGAAGGCCCGAGAGCGGGCCACGTCGGCCACCGTCAGGAAGTGAGTGAGGATGAGCCCGGATTCCGGGGCGGGAAAGCCATCACGGTGCATGCAGAACCTCCAGGCGAATCGGATGTTTCCTTCCATAGTGGTGGATGGATGTCCGTGGGCACGCGGGAACACGGCGGGGAGGGAGCCGGTCGCGCCGGCCGCCGGGCCCTCCCGCGTGCCGCGGGCCCCGCCCCGGCTGACTGGCACGCCCGGGACAGGTCCGGCGGGGAACGCTCGTTCACCCTGCGCGCGCCAGGACGTTGGAACCGCCACCACCCGGCCTTGCCTGGCACGATGTCTGTCATGCAGTGGCTGGCGGCTCCTTGACCTGCTGGTCCGATCCCGGACGCCACGGCCATCGATGCCTTCAACGAGGCGTACAAGGGAGGCCGAGCAGCAGCACGCGGTCTTCATCGCTGTCGGGCATCAGGGCAGGCAATGGACAGTGAAGCGGACGCACTCACCGCCGGCCCGCACCACACTGTTGAGGACTCGGAGTACGAGACGATCCGTACCGTGGTCCTGCGCCTGATCCGCAACCGTGAGATCCGCTCCGACTCATGCAGGGCCGGTCTACTTCGTCTTGTACTACGTGGAGAGCGAACATCGGGCCCGTGAGCTCGCTGCCGCGTCGCACGCCGCTCTCTACGGAGACGCCGAACCACTGATCCTTGCCGTTCCCGAGACGCCGGGCCCCTTGTAGGCGCTGGCACTTCCCCTGTCCAACCCGACGGCTTTCTCGCCCGACCAGCCCAGGGTGCAGGAGGAGTGGAAGCCCCGGAGACTGGGAGGAGAGGTTTCTGCCACGTCGGACAGAGTGCTGGAACGGAGGCATCTGACGGACATGGGACGGTCCGCGAATCGGATGAACAGCGTCGCGACTGCGTTGAGGGTAAGAGGATGAAAGCCCTCGGAGGCCCCGAGCCGGAGGACAGCGAGCCCGCCTGTCACTCCCCGGCCGAGCGGACAGCGCTCCACCGCGTGACGGAGCGGCTCAAGGCGTCCTTCCCCACCGTGGACCACGACACCGTCGACGCCCTCGTACGAACAGCTCACGAAGCGCTGCGTCATGCGAGAGTACGGGCTCGCGCGCCTGTCCTGGTGGAACGCGGGGCCCGAATCGCGCTTGCCGTCACCATGGCGGAGACCAAGAGCGACCGCAGCAGCGGAACCCCGGGGCGGGCGGATACGGATCCGGTGTGAACGACGGCAGCGTTCAACCAGGCTGGCGCCAAGGCGTGAGGTCGAGCCCCGGATACCGCAACGCCATCCCAGCCAGCGTCTCCGGTGTCCAGTAAGGATGCCCAGGCGGTGGGAACCCGAATGCCTGGAGCTGGCGCGGGGTGGCCCGCTCGACGAACTTGAACCAGTCCTCCTGTACGGCGGAGTAGGCCCAGCCCCTCCGCTGACCCCAATGGACACCGGAGGGACGGAAATTCACATGCATGGTGTAGCGGGCGCCCCGTGGCGCGGTCATGGCCGTTCCGCGATGCACGGTGCCGATCTCGAAGGCGACGACCGTCCCGGCGGGGCCGGCCGCGGGCACCTGCGCTTCGTACAGGTGCGGACTTCCGCTGCCGTCATGGAAACGGCTCTTGCTTTCGAGACCGGGCCGCAGGTACCTGTCGGGCACGGCCGGGAGGTCAACCGTGTGCCTCCGTGGGACAAGGTGCGCCGGGCCGAACTCCTCGGGCACGTCCGCCAGGTACACGAACATCTCCAGTTGGCGAAAGCCGGGCGCGGTGCTGGGCACCAGGAGGGTATGGCCCAGGTAGTCGCGGTGCAGGTCCTGGTCGTAGTCGCTGGCACCGGCGTACTTCGCCCAAGCCTCCGCCCCGGAGATCTGGAAACCGTCGTCCTCCAGCAGCATCCCGGCGAGCGCCAGTATCCGGTGGTTCACAGCCAGCAGGCTGATCTCCGTGCTGGCGAACGGAAAGTAGTCGATACCGGCGAACTGGTCGCCGAGGAAGCGCTCCCGTCGCGGATCGGTTGCGTCGTGGAACCCCTCAGCGGACGGGAAGAGCAAGTCCAGCTCGCCCGCCGCGGGCTTCAACTCCTCGTGCGGGATGAAGCCAGGGAGGATGACGAAGCCGTCTTCACGCCACGCTTGAGCCGCTTCTTTGAGGTCCATCGGGCCAGGGTGATCACGGCGAGCGCCGCAGGCAAGCGGTTTTCCGGTTGGTCAGCTCGGAGGACTTCGTTACACAGTGCGCGCAGCAAGGTCAGGGCGTCGTGGTTGTCAGCATCGGTGAACGCGTGTATCGCGCCCAGGATCGACCCTGGCCAGCAGACATCACAGCGGGTCCTCCTTTCCCGTGCCCATGTTTTCCCGCGAGTCATTCGCCCCGAGCCGTGATCAACGTCGAGCCACTGGGGCAGTCGGCGGGAGAGATCGGGGGCCGGGGTGACGTGGGTCGTGGAGGTGCTGTCGGATGAAGGCTCGGACGCGGAGCAGTCCCGGCAAGGAAGGCGAGGCGCTGAAGAAGTTCACCCAGCGCGTCGAAGAGCACCGCAACGAGCAGCGACGTACATCTCGCCCGGAATGCGCGTCGCTGCCGCGACAGCCGGCGCCAGCGCCATCGGCGACTCGGCCCGGGCGGCCCGGTGCGCCTAGAGGGCGCGGCGGTATCCGGTCGATGCCGACTCCCGCGTACGCACCGGCCCCACAACCGCGGACCGGGTGGCCGGCTCCGTAGGCAGCATCGGCGTGCCGGGGGCCGTGAGAGCACCGGGCACCCGCGCGCTGGCCGCGCGACCAGCTTCGGCGCGCTCCAGCGCAGTGTGGTGCCGCAGGCCGGGGAGCCGGGGACGACATCCAGGCGGCCGGTGTCCGCGTCGAACGCCACGGCCTCGACGCGGCCGGCGAGATCGGGCACGGACGCGGCGCGGACGGCGTCGAAGTGGGCGAGGACGCTTCCGCCGGTGGCCGGGGCGATCATGCCGCGCTCGGTCATCATCTGGCTGACGACGGCGCCGAGTCCGGGCTGCTCGCGGCCGTCGCGTCGTACGACGGTGCCGGTGCACTGCTTCGGCTTCGGCTTCGGACGGGTGGCGTCGTTCTACTTCGCCGTCTCCCGGGCCGCGACCAGGGCTTGGCGGGCGAGGTCCACGCCGCCCAGCTCGGTTGTCATGCGATCACCGCCCCAGTGGCGTCGGCGTCCAGCGGGCGCGCCGCCAGTTCAGGAATCCGGTCCGTCCACGGCGCGGGCACGGCCGTCTCGGTGCGGGCCCCCGCCTGCTCGCGCAGTTGCCCCAGGCGCGTCGCCAGCAGGTACTGCGCGGTGCGCTCCCGGGCCGTGCCGGCGGCCTTCGTCGCTGTCTTGATGGCGTCCGCGCCGTTCGGGTTGCGCCGGAACCGGCGCCGGTTCTGCTCGGTCCTGTACGCCCGCGTCGCCTCGGCTTCGGCTTCCTCGGCCCGCCCGAACCGCCCCAGCGCGTTGCTGCGGTACTCAGGCGCGCCATTTCCACCGACCGGAGCGCGGCGAAGGCGAGCACGGATGCCGCACCGGCCAGGTCCGAGTCCAGGAACTCGCGCCGAGTGCGTTCGATACCGACCGTCAGCGACGCTCGCACATCGGCGGTGACGGCAGCGATGTAGTCAGGGTTGTCGAGGTCCGCCGCCCAGGTCGCCGCAATCAGCCCGGCCTCCACGGTCAAGGCCTCGGTCCGGCGCCGGTAGCTTGCATACCTCGCACAGCCCGTCCGGCGGTCGGCGTCGGCGGCTCAGAAGGCGGACCGCGGAGCACCGCGGCTCCGGCGGCAGCCGTGGCGGTGTCGGCGGAATACGCAGTCCGCGTCGCTCCGGGACACGCTCCCGGTACCGCTGATACCGTGGATACCATGAATGCCAAAACAGCGATGAGTCTTCGTTTTCCCGACCCTGCGCAGCGGGCCGCTATCGCGGCAGCGGCCAAGCAGGCAGGGGTCAGCATGCAGGAGTACATCCTCTCGGCTGCTTACGAGCGCGCAACCGCTGTGGAGCGGCAGTTCCTGGATGGTTTCCAGGCGTCCATGGCCCGCAGCGGCGCGGCTTTCGCGGCGGAGCCCAGCAGTCTGGACCCCAGTGCCGAGCAGCGTGCGGCCGAGGAAGAGGCGCGGCGGGATCTCGGGCACCAGGAGCGAGGCCACGCCGCGTGACCCAGCCGGAACCCCTCCCGCTCGACGTCACATTCCTGCTGCATGCCGCGGGGTTGCTCGACGGTGATCCGCAGGTCGACGATCTCGGACCGCTGTACGCCGCGGTCGCCCGGGTCAATGCCCGTGCGATGGAGCGCAACGTTTACGGATCTCTGTATCTCAGGGCCGGCGCGCTGCTGCAGACCCTGGCGAGACTGCCCTGCCTGGAACACTCCAACGAGGCCTTCGCCTGGCATGCGACCGAGGCGTACCTGATTCTCAACGCGCGCGAGCTCGACTTCCCACCCAAGGCGGCCGTCGCGCTCGTGCGGGACGCCGCCTCCGGAACGCTCGGCGTCGCCCGGATCGCCCGCCAGCTGCGCGACTGGTCCGTCGCCTAGATAAGGGATCGTCCCGGGACACCTTGCTTGCAGGGCTCTTACGAGCACGGTGAAGCATTGGCAAGGGGTGCTGAGCATCCTCGACCGGCACGGCCCGGGAAAGCTCGGCTGGGTGAATCCGTACGGTGACATGCTGCGTTTATGGACGCTTCGCCGGATGGGAGGCGGACGGAACCTGGGCGAAGCTCCTGGAGCATATGCAGGTCAAAGATGACGCGATGGGCATGGTGGAGTGGACCGTGTCGGTGGACTCCACCATCAGCCGTGCTCGCCAGCACGCGGCCGGAGCCCACAAAAAGGGGCTCCGGCCAAGGACGAACTGGAAGATCCGCCACATCCGGCGCCTGACAAGGTGCTCGGCCGGCCCCGGGGCGGATTGACCACCAAGGCCCACCTCGCGACCGACAGTCGCGGCCTGCCCTTGGCCATAGTCGTTACTCCGGGCAACGTCAACGACTCCACGGTGTTCGACACGGTGCCGGACGCGGTGCGAGTCCCCCTGTCCGTAGGCCGCCCCCGTCGCAGGCCCGAGACGGTCATCGCCGATAAGGCGTATGCGTCACGAGCCATCCGGACCGTTTTACGGCGGCGTGGCATCCGCGTGGTCATCCCTGAACGATCCGACCAGATCGCCAACCGGCAACGCAGAGGATCGGCAGGAGGACGGCCACCGACCTTCGACGCAGAACGGCACAAGGCCCGCAACGAGGTCGAGCGCTGCTTCAGCAGACTCCAGCAGTTCCGAGCCGTGGCCACCCGCTTCGGCAAGTTGGCAGCCCGCTACCTCGCCGGCCTCCGACTCGCATCGCTCGTTCTTTGACTCCGTGAACCGTGATCGTTTTGTCAGACAGACCCTAGCGCTGGACGGAAACTCTAGAGATAGATAGATTGTCTGTATGGAGGTAGACGGAAAATCAAGATGTTTCTGGACTGCTGCCCCCGCGCACGGCTGCAGCTCGCCGAGGGTGATGCCTGCGCGGAGTACCGAACGGAGGCAGGGAGCACGGAATGAGCGGTAGTGACAGCACCATGGAATGGGGGCGGGCGGTGACCTCTGAAGGCACGAGTCACACGAGCGGCCGGGATGGCAGGCAGCAACGAGACGGGCAGCTTTTCGGGGCGGCGTCCGGGGCGCTGGAGGACGAGCACCTCCTGGCCGAGGCGGAGAAGATCGCTCAGGCGCTGGGCCGCATGTTCCCCGGAATCTGCGAGGTCGTACTGCACGACCTGCGCGATCCGGACCATGCCATCCGCTTCATCGAGAACAACCTGTCGGGACGTCAGGTGGGTGATTCCGCCACCGAACTGGGTCTCGCTCGCATCCAGGATCCGCACTACCCCAGCGTCATCCAGAACTACGCCAACCAGTTCACCGACGGACGCCCCGCGAAGAGCACCTCGATCGGGATCAAAAACGCTGCCGGGCAGTACATCGCCGCCCTCTGCCTGAACCTGGACATCTCGACGCTCTCCCCCATCACGCTGATCCTGTCGAACCTGGTCGCGACCGATCCCGAAAACCGGGACGTCCAGCTTGAGAGGCTGAGCGACCGAAGCCGCCGGGAACTGCGCGAAGTCATCGAGACGGCCGCCGCCGAGCGCTCCACCACTCCGCGGGCCCTGCCCAGGGAGGCGAAGAAGGAGCTCGTGCGGCGCCTGAACGAAGACGGCTACTTCGACACCCGCAACGCCGCCCAGACGATCGCCGATCTGCTCGGCATCTCCCGAGCCAGTGTCTACGCCTACACGAAGTGAGACGATGAGCACAGTTGAGACCGCCACGGGGGACAGTCGCCCCCGCACGGGCGACACCGCCTCGATCATCACACTCGACAGCGCACGACTGGCCCCGCCGGCGGGCCACTACTCGCACATCGCCGTCCACCGCGGCGTGGCCTACATCTCCGACCAGCTCCCTGTGACGCCCGACGGATCCTGCCTGGCCGACGAGCCATTCGAGACCCAGGTACAGCAGGTACTCCGTAACCTCGACGCCTGTCTGGCCACGGTTGACACCAGCCGCGAGCGGCTGATCTCGGTCACCGTCCACGTGACCGACATCGGCGACTGGCCCGCCTTCGACCGGCTGTACCAGGACTGGCTCGGTGCGAACAGGCCCGCACGGGCCGTGGCCGGCGCCCACGAACTGCACTACGGATCCGCAGTGGAGGTGCACGCAATTGCAGCCCTCGACTGACCCTCGCACTGTGCCGTACGCGGACCCAGAGCCGGGAGCGCGCGGTCTGCTGTACATCACCGAAGAACAGACCGCCACGCTGGTGGACGAGTCCCTCGCCTTCGACGCGGCCCGCGCCGCGTTCGCCGCCACCGTGGAAGCCGCCGCACTCCCCAGCCTTGTCGTGCACGGATCCGACCCACGTAATCGGTTCAGCCTCAAGCCGTCCGCCTCCGCGACCCACGCGGGCGTGAAGATCGGCACCTTCTGGCCGGACAACCCGGCGCAGGGTCTGCCCCGGCACCACTCCACCCTGCTGCTGTTCGACCAGACCATCGGCAGGATCGCGGCGGTCCTGGAGGCCGGCACCGCCAACGCCTATCGGACCGCCGCCGCCGATGCCCTGGCCGTCGACCTCCTTGCCCGCGCCGGCTCCGCCACCCTGGCCGTTTTCGGCACCGGTCACCAGGCCGCGTACGAGGTCCGGGCCGTCAGCCGCGTACGGCCCATCGGCACGGTGCTGGTCGTGGGACGGGACAAGGACCGCGCCGGCCGGCTGGCCGCGCAGTTGGCCGCAGAAGGCCACGACGCACAGACCAGCAGCGCCGAGGAAGCCTGCGCACGGGCCGACGTCATCGTCACCGCCACCACCGCCCGAGCCGACACGCCGCCGCTGTTCGAAGCCCGGTGGGTACGCCCGGGCACCCACATCTCCTGCATGGGCGCCGACGCCCCCGGCAAGCGGGAACTCCCGCCCGAACTGTTCGCCCGCTCCCGCGTCTTCTGTGATGTTCCTGAGCAGGCCCGGCGCATGGGCGAGAGCCAGCACGCCCCACAGGACACCGTGCTCACCGCGCTCGGCGCTGTCCTCACCGGGCGCGCCCCGGGGCGGGACGCCAACGACGACATCACAGTCTTCGACAGCTCCGGGATCGGTCTGCAGGACCTCTACCTGGGCCTGGCCCTCCTCAAGAAAATGGACGTAGCCCTGTGAACACCACTCCGCCACCGGCTGCCGGGACGACGCTGGCAGACCCCGACACCCCCTTCGCCGTCGTCGACGTGCACAAGTCCCTGCGCAACATCGACCGGCTGGCAGCGCGGGCCGACCGGCTCGGCGTCACCCTGCGGCCGCATATGAAGACAGCCAAGAGCCTCGACGTAGCCACCCTGATGCACAGCGGTACCCCATGTCCGGTCACCGTCTCCACCCTCGCCGAGGCCGAGGCGTTCGCCGACGGCGGCTACACCGACATCACCTACGCCGTCGGCATCGACCCGCACAAGCTGCCCCGGGTCATTGCCCTCCTGCGCCGAGGCGTCACCCTGCGTGTCCTGCTCGACAGCCGCGAACAGGCCGTCTTCGTCGCCGACACCGCCCGTAAAGCCGGTCTCGCCATCCCCGCGCAGATCGAGATCGACTGCGACGGCCACCGCGGCGGCCTCAAGACCGACGCCCCCGGACTCGTCGGCATCGGCCGCATCCTGCACGAGGCCGGATGCCTCGACGGCGTCCTGACCCACGCGGGCGAGTCCTACTTCGCCTACACCCCGGAAGACCAGCGGCTGGCAGCCGAGAACGAACGCGACACCGCGGTCGCGGCAGCGGAGCGGCTGCGCGCCGCCGGGCTGCCCGTCAGTACGGTCAGCGTCGGCTCCACACCGACCGCCCACGCGGCCGAGGACCTCACCGGTGTCACCGAACTGCGCGCCGGCAACTACGTCTTCTTCGACCTCGTCATGGCCGGCCTGGGCGTCTGCCGTGTGGAGGACCTCGCCCTGTCGGTGGTCGTCACCGTCATCGGCCACCGCCCCGAGTACGGCTGGATCGTCACCGACGGCGGCTGGATGGCCATGTCCCGGGACCGCGGCACCGCGAACCAGCCGACGGACCAGGGCTACGGCCTGGTCCTCGATCTGGCGGGTGACCCGATCCCGAATCTGGTCATGAGCGCGGCGAGCCAGGAGCACGGCACCCTCACCGCCCGCAACGGCGCCGACCTGCCCGACCTGCCCGTCGGCACCCGGCTGCGCATCCTGCCCAACCACGCGTGCGCCACCGCCGCCCAGCACCGCGGCTACCACGTCATCGACAGCACCCACCCCACAGACCCCTCGCCCGCGTTCCAGTCCACCTGGGAACGCATCACCGGCTGGTGATCAGCAGATGGATATCCGGCAGCTGGAGTACTTCCTCGCGATCGTTGATCATGGTGGATTCAACCGGGCCGCCTCGGCTCTGTACGTGTCACAGCCGTCGTTGTCCCAGACGGTCCAGGGGCTTGAGCGTGACCTGGGCAGTGAGCTGTTCCACCGGATCGGAAGGCGGGCGGTACTGACCGAGGCGGGAAGAGCGCTGATCGAGCCGGCGCGAGCGGCTGTGCGGAGTCTGGAGACGGCCCGGGCCAGCGTCGCGGCTGTACACGAGCTGCGTGAGGGGCGGCTGGACGTGGCCGCGATGCCGTCGCAGGCGGTGGAACCCCTGACCTCGATGATCCATGACTTCAGTGGCCGTTGGCCCGGTGTATCCGTAGTGATCAAGGCTGCTTTCACTTCGCGAGACGTCGTGGACATGGTGCGCACGGGCGCTGTCGAGTTGGGGCTGCTGGCCACGTCGGGACCGTTGCCGGAAAAGGAGGTGGCCTCCTACCCGGTGGGACAGCAGCGTTTCGTGCTCGTGGTGCCGCCCGACGGTCCCTTCGGTGGACAACAGGCCATTTCCAACCGGGAGTTGACGGGGCAGCGCCTTATCGTCGGACAGCGGGGTACGGGGATGCGCGCGTACGTTGACGGACTGCTTGAGCAGGGTGTTGCATGCACCATCGCGGCCGAGACCGAACATCGGGTGGCCATCCTGCCACTGGTTCTGGCCGGGGTCGGGCTGGCCGTGGTGACGGAGTCCTGGCGGGTCATGGCTGAGCGCGCCGGCGCCCGGGTGCTGGACATCGAGCCGAGAACCACCCTGAGTATCGGGCTGGTCAGCCGCCGTACGGGGCTGTCCAGGGCAGCGGAGGCTTTCGTGGCCACCGCCCTGCGCCGGGGCGCGACTGATAAGCCTGCCCTATAAGGCAGATCGCAACTACGTCTTGGACGCTCGAACGGACCTGTTGCTGCAATCGGACGCATGACGAACCACCGCATTGCCCTGATCCCTGGCGACGGCATAGGAACCGAGGTTCTGCCCCCCGCGCAGCAGGTCCTCGACGTCGTCGGACGCCGGTACGGTTTCGGCTTCTCCTACACCTCGTACGACGACTGGTCCTGCGAGCGCTATCTGCGCGAGGGCGCGATGATGCCCGCCGACGGCCTCGACCAGCTGCGCGACAAGGACGCGATCCTGCTCGGCGCGGTCGGATATCCGGGCGTGCCGGACCATGTCTCGCTGTGGGGGCTGCTGATCCCCATCCGGCGCGCCTTTCGCCAGTACGTCAATCTGCGCCCGATCCGTGTCTTCGAGGGCATCGACAGTCCGGTGCGCGGGGCGGTGCATGGGGATGTCGACTTCGTCGTCGTACGCGAGAACGTCGAGGGCGAGTACAGCGAGATCGGCGGGCGCCTCAACCGCGGCTTCCCGGAGGAGATGGCCGTGCAGGAGGCCGTGTTCACGCGAGCCGGGGTGACCCGGGTGCTGGACTACGCCTACGCGCTTGCCGCACGGCGGGGCGGGAAGCTCACCTCGGCCACCAAGTCGAACGGCATCGTGCACACCATGCCGTTCTGGGACGAGCTGGTCGCCGAGAGGGGTACCGCCTATCCTCAGGTCACCCGGGACCAGGAGCACATTGACGCGCTCGCGGCCAAGTTCGTGCTCGACCCGGCCCGCTTCGACGTGGTCGTCGCCTCCAACCTCTTCGGCGACATCCTCAGTGATCTGGCCGCCGCCATCGCGGGCTCCATCGGAATCGCCCCGGCCGCCAACCTCAACCCCGAGCGCGATTTCCCGTCAATGTTCGAGCCGGTGCACGGTTCCGCACCCGACATCGCAGGCCGCGGTATCGCCAACCCCCTGGGGGCCATCTGGTCGGCGGCGATGATGCTCGACCATCTCGGCCACGCCGAAGCGGCCACGGACATCACCGATGCCACTGCGGCAGTGCTGGGGAGGACCGACATCCGTACACCTGACCTGGGCGGTACCGCCACGACCGCAGAGCTGACCGACAAGCTGCTCGAACTTCTCTGACGGGTGGTGGCGCCTGCACGGGCCCATGCCCGCCCCGCAGGGCGTTCCGCTGAGTGCTTTTCCCGCGGCCGCGGGTGGTGCGGACGACATCGCCCGGCGGTCCGGCACACCTTCCGGCTGGACAGCCGCTCTGTCCGCTCCCGAGCCGCGCCTGCCCCTGCGGCCCGCCCTCGCCGGGTGGGACCGCCCCGCGTCCCGGCTGCGCCCGTTCCTCAACGAGGAGAAACGCCATGGCAGCACCTGTGTCCTCCACCCCGGCTCCGGCCGAAACCCCGTCCAAGCCCTGGTACAAGCAGCTCTACTTCTGGGTACTGACCGCGATCGTCTCCGGCATCCTCACCGGTTGGATGTGGCCCTCGGCAGGTGTCGCCCTGGAACCGGTTGGCACTACCTTCGTCGCCGCCATCAAGATGCTCATCACTCCGATCGTCTTCCTCACGATCGTGGCAGGCATCGGCAGCGTCGACAGCCTCGGCCGGGTCGGCCGCGTGGGCCTGAAGTCACTTCTCTACTTCCAGGCAGGCACCCTGGCCGCCCTGCTCGTGGGCCTGATCGCGGTCAATGTCTTTCAGCCCGGCGCGGGAGTCCACGCACAACCAGGCAGCCTTGACCTCGAAGGTGACGCCGCGCAGTACGTCAAGGACGGGGAGGGCCAGAGCTGGTGGCACTTCCTGACCGACCTGGTTCCCACCAGCGCCGTGGGCGCCTTCGCAGAGGGCAACATTCTCCAGGTCATCTTCTTCTCAGTGCTCTTCGGAATCGCCCTCAAGGCGGTAGGCCCCATCGGCGAACCGATCGTGGACGGTGTGAACCGCCTGAGTGCAGTTGCCTTCAAGGTCTTGCACTACGTCATGCTGGCAGCCCCGGTCGGAGCTTTCGGCGCCATGGCTTTCACCATCGGAAAGTACGGCGTCTCCACGCTCACCAGCCTCAGCCAGCTCATTGCACTCTTCTACGGCACCTCCGCGTTTTTCGTGATCGTCATCCTCGGTTCCGTCCTCGCCGTGATGAAGGTCAACATCTTCCATCTGCTGCGGTACCTGCGCGAGGAGTTCCTGCTCGTGCTCGGAACGTCGTCTTCGGAGAGCGCTCTGCCCCGGCTCATGACCAAGCTCGAAGGGCTCGGCATCCGTCGCGACATCGTTGGCCTGACCGTCCCCACGGGCTACTCCTTCAACCTGGACGGCAGTTCGATCTACCTCTCCCTGGCCGCCGTCTACATCGCCCAGGCGACCGACACGCCGCTGAGTATCGGACAGCAACTCGGTCTCCTCGCCGTCATGATCCTGACCTCGAAGGGTTCCGGTGGGATCACAGGGGCGGGCTTCATCGCCCTTGCCGCAACTCTGTCCAGTGTGGGCACTGTTCCCGCCGCCGGCATCATGTTGATCTTCGGTATCGACAAGTTCATGTCGGAGTGCCGTGCACTCACCAACCTGGCCGGCAACAGTGTCGCCACCCTCGTCGTCGCACGCTGGGAACACCTGCTCGACACCGCACGCGTCAACGAAGTCCTCCGTACCGGCACACCACAGCCGCGCATCCCCGAAGAACACGACGACAGCCCCTCCGAACCGGTCCCGGCAGAAGCCTGACTTTCCCTTGCAGCGCTTCCGAAGGTCCGACTGGCGATGCTTGGCCCCCTGGCGGGCGGAGGTGATGCGCGGCGTGGGTGTTGTTCAGGGACAGTCGTCCCACCCGCCCGGCGCAGGCCTACGCAGGCCCGTTCGGTCTCCCGAGTTGTTTCGGCGTGCGCCGGATCGCGGACGACTGCGACGGAGACGCTGTGCAACAGGTCCGGTCCGCTCCTGGTGAAGGAGACCGGCCGAGTCCTGGGCACCACGAAGTGACTCGCCCGCGAATGCGGCGATCCATGCCACCGGCGGTCAGCAGCAAGCACGGCCGGTCCTACCGCGGGTAGGTACGGCCCCCGCGGCGCGGTAGTGCGCGTGACACGTATGCCGGGTCGGCCACCGTTTCCATTTCCACGGCGAGGTGCAGCTCGTGAACCCGCCCGTACAGTTTGTGTGCCCGCACCCGGGCCGTCGGGATCTTCTGGCCGATGGGCCCGATGTGCGGCCCCTGCTACTCCGGCCCGGTGGTCTCGATCACGAAGCCCTGGACGCCTCGCCCCAGCGGCACGCCACCGCCTACGTGCGCGGTCTGCTGGTCACCGCCGGCCTGGTGATCGAGCACCCGCCCAGCCGGTTTCCCGGCAATTTCCAGGTCGAGGAGGTCCACCATGCCGAACTGCGCCGCTGCCTGGGCGACGCGTCGCCCCTGCTGGACGTCCGCGTCGTCGGCGCCCTGGTCCGTCGCTACGCCCTCCAGCTGACGCGGATCGTTGAACTCTCACAGCCGGCCAGATCCACCACGACAACGGCCACACCTACCTGACCATCAGCCGTCACCCTGTCGTGCTCCCGCCCAAGCTCGCCCACCTCATCCAGGAACAGCTCCAGCACAACGCGTCACGTCACCGTGGCGCGGGCGGGACCGGGTACCTTCTGCCGGTACACACCCCGGGTCGAACCCGTAACCCGGCCGGCCTGTCCGAAAGGCTGAAACGCTACGGCCTGCCGGCACGGGCCGCACGGAACACCACCATGCCCGCGCCCCGCCGCCACGGTGAACTGCTCAGTCCGCGGCGGGGTCGTTGCCCGAAATGAACAACGGCACGTCGCCCAGGGCAACGTCGCTCCGCAGCCGCAACCATCGCACCGGATGCCGCCACCGGCCCGCCGTATCCAGGGACACGTACGCGGCCACCTCCGCCATCAGCACCGGCTCCACCCGCAGCGCCTCCAGGAGGGGATTGTGGCAGCGTGAGCCAGCGCACCAGGCAGGGCTGGCTCTCACAGTACCTGTATCACCAGGGTCTCCCAGAGGTCCAGGACGCCTGTCAACCTGTTTGAGTCGGCTCCCAGCTACACAGGGGAGAAATAATGGATCCACAGGAGGCGCGCACGGCGGCCGCCCGAAAACCCGTCCCAGGCGCCCTGAACGAAAACGCCGACAACACTCCATGGACACGCACTGCGGCTTTACCCCCCATCAGTTCAATTCAGCTGCACCGGACGCGCGACCGTGTCAGCACATGCTTCCACGGCAGAAGGAACGAAGACCAATGACGGACAACCAGTTCACCACTCACGCAGACCTTTTCGATCTGAGTGGGAAGTACGCACTTGTCACTGGCGGCACCAGAGGCATTGGGATGATGATAGCGCGCGGCCTTCTCCAGGCGGGCGCCCGCGTCATTATCAGCTCACGCAAGGAAGACACGTGCGCGGTGGCACAGCATCTACTGTCCGAATTCGGCGACGTTCAAGCGATCCCCGCCGACCTGTCCAGGTACGACGAGTGTCAGCGCCTCGCTGATCTTGTCAAGGCCGACTCGGAACGCCTGGACATCCTCGTCAACAACGCGGGAGCGATGTGGCGCGAACCGCTGGAGACGTTCCCGAACGAAGCCTGGGACGCAGTGATCGACCTCAACCTCAAGTCGCCGTTCTGGCTGGTGCAGACGCTGCTCCCCGCACTGCGCAGGGCGGGCACCGCCGATGATCCCGCGCGGATCATCAACATCGGCAGTATCGCCGCCATCCACGTCGCCGAGTCGCCCAACTACTCGTACGCCAGCAGCAAAGCGGCACTCCATCAACTCACCAGAGTGCTTGCCAGAGAACTGGGCCCACAGCACGTCACGGTGAACGCGGTAGCCCCAGGACCGTTCCCGTCGCAGATGATGGCGTCCACGCTCGATGCCATCGGCGACACGATCGCGGCAAAGGCCCCTCTGCGCCGGCTCGGCCACGACGACGACATGGCAGGTATCGCCGTGTTCCTCGCCAGCCGGGCCGGGTCTTACCTCACGGGCACCATCATCCCGATCGACGGCGGCATCGCCACGACCGCATCAGGTACCTAGGCGTCGGCGCGGGCCTTTCCTGCTACGACGCTGGGCACATGCCGCCTGTGAGGGGGTGCGTAGCAGTCGGGGTACCAGCAGAACCTCCCTTCGCCTGCGGACAGGGCCTATGGTGAAGGGGTGGCCACGATCGCTCTGCGCACTGAGATCAAGGAATTCCTGAGCTCGCGTCGCGCGCGGATCGCGCCCGAGCGGGCCGGACTGCCCGCCTATGGCGGCAACCGCCGGGTCAAGGGTCTGCGTCGCGAAGAGGTAGCTCTACTAGCAGGGGTATCGGTCGACTACTACGTGCGTATGGAGCGCGGCAGCCTCACCGGCGCCTCCGACGGGGTGCTCGACGCGCTGGCCTCTGCCTTGCAACTTGACGAGGCCGAGCACGATCACCTGTTCCACCTTGCGCGGCAGTCCAGGGCGCCCGGCGGTCCACGCCGCCGGCGACCCGCTGTGACGGTGCGTCCGGCGCTTCAGCAGGTACTCGACGCCATCACCGATGCGCCGGCTTGGATTTGCAACGGCCGTTATGACGTGCTGGCCATGAATCAACTCGCCCGCGCGCTGTATTCACCGGTGCTGGCCGACACGCGACGGCCGGCGAACACCGCGCGGTTCGTGTATCTAGATCCCGAGCCGGCAAAAACGTTCTTCGTCGACTATGACCGAATCGCCTGTGATGTGGCCGCGAAGCTACGCATGGAAACTGGCCGCAATCCGCACGACGAGGAACTGATCGCCCTAGTCGGTGAATTATCAACACGCAGTGAACTGTTTCGGCAGCGGTGGGCATCTCAGGACGTTCGGCTCCACCGGTCCGGACGCAAGCGTGTGCACCATCCGGTAGTGGGACGACTCGACCTGGACGTCGAGTCGATGGATCTGCCTGCCGAACCCGGCCTGCTCCTGAACGTCTATACCGCGCCCGCCGGCACGGCGACCGCGGACCGTCTAGCCCTATTGTCGTCGTGGGCGGCCAGCCAGGAGAGGCTAGCGACCGAGATTCAAGCGCTCAGCTGATATTCCAACCTTTTCAGTCCGTCTGAATCAGCGCTGAACGATCGGCGAGCGCGCCGGGCCCACATTGGGAATGCCTTTCGAGTGATCGTAAGTTGACTTGGGCACCGATCAGCCCTGCGACGACCGGCTGGTGACATAGCCTTCAGCGACTGCCTACGCACGGCCGGTTCACACTCGGTGTGCGAACGAGGATGACCGTTCCGGGCGGAGAAACCGGGACAGTGCCCCGTCTGCCGAGAGTTCGTAGAGAACAACCATGCGCACGAGCAGGCGACGCCTGGGCACGAGCACCACAGCATCGGCTGCCGTTCTGTTCCTGGGGCCTGCTGGCCGCGCCCGCGACGTACACCGGCACGGCTTTTGCCGCGTCACCCGGGGCGGGAGGTACCTCGGACGCGGGGAAGACTACCGGCCCTCACTGCCCGGTGACCGTGGCCAGCAACGACGGCTCGTTCCTCTGGGCCAAGAACACCGATTGACACCTTCAGTTCGAACTCCGTGACACCGGCAGGCGCAATGAACCCCACCACGCTGAACTCGTGGAGGTCATCTGCCGCCTCGGCCTCGGGTTCCCGGAGGAGCCCACCGCGGCTGACGGCATCGACACCGAACACGCCGTTCCGGCTGCGACAGCGCAGAGATCAAGTAACCAGCGCTTGCCCAGCAGCGGAGACAGAGCGAGTGTCTCCCCGCAGCCCGGAGGTGCTCCCTGGCCTTTGCCGGGCATGGCCCGCGGGCGTGACGGGCGCGCGCTGAGGGGCCGATCGCTCAGTCGGCGTACTGGTCACCGAGCGGGCGTGAGAACTCCCGGCCGCCAGGTTCGCCGGCGCGCGGCTCAACGATGAGTGGATCGTGGAGTTGGAGAAGGATGTGGCGCAGGTTCTCGCCGGCTGTGAACGCGGCTCGGTGCCGTCGACAGGCTGGAGAGGGACCGTTCTCGGGCTTTCAACGTCTGTGTGTCAGCTTTCGCCACAGTGCCCGCAGCCCACGCGATTGGCGCATCTCGTCCTGGGCGAGCGCGAGGTTGTTGAGCGCCCGGGTTTCACCGTGCCGGTCCCCGACTTCACAGCAGATCGCGAGGTCCTGGGCATGGGCATCGATGGCCTCCTCGAAGCCGTCGGCGGGTGTCCATGGTGAAGATCGTCTGACCTGTCGCCAGGGCCGTTGTCGGGTTCTGCTGCGCCGACCGCCGTGCCCCTCCTACGATCCCTGACCGGGCCGGTGCAGGGAGAGCGCGGGGAGGGCGTGGGGATTGCTGGAGCTGGAGCGGATCACGGCTCGCCGGAATGAACTGGACACGCTCGACAAGGAGTTGGCCAATCAGCTGGCGGAGGTCCAGGCCGAGCGGGAGGAGTTGGTGATCGCCGAGCCCGTCCCGCCACCCGGGCCGCCGTCGGGGCGACGGCCCGGGTGGCGGGACGGGCGGTTTTGCTGATCCCGCACCGCGGCGGGACGAGCGATATGGCCGCGCTGCCCGCTGACTACCGCAAAATCGTGGCGATCCTGCGGGCTGGCGACGGCCCGGTGCAGGTCAGGGCCGTCGGCGAGAGGGGCTGGGCCTTGAGGTGACGGTGCGCGGGAGGCTGGAACCGTTGCGGGCGAAGATGACCAAGCTCGCCGACCGCGGCTGGCTGCACAAGCGTCCTGACGGCAGGTTCGCCGCACGCTCCCAGACGTAGGAAGGCGGGCGCCGATGTGGCGTAACTGGCGTTCCCCCCCCGGCGGCAGTTGAGTTTGGTGTGAAGAAAAACAACCATCCCGTCGAGGACCCTGACGGCCTTGTCTGCACTGCCCGCCTGCCGCTGTCGAGTGCCGCCCTGAACTGGCTCGTCGGCCTGCTCCTCGGCCACCTGAAGAAGATCAGGTCACGGTGGCGGGCCCTGCCTCCGGGACGGACCCCCGCCCTCCTGCTGGCCGAACTGCGCTGTGACCGGCGGCCGGGTGATCTGGCCGGTGGCAACGGGACACACCGCACCGCTGTGACCCGGTGGGGCGTGGCGGGATGGTGCTGCTGGACGGCACGCCGATCCGCACCCGCCGGCGCTCCGGCAAAGATAACCGGAAGAACGACGCCGGCAAGAGCAAATGCCATGGCCTGCTCGTGATCGCGCTCACCGACGATCGCGGCCGGCTGCTCTGGATCTCGGCGGCCCGGCCCGGACAGACCTCGGAAATCATCGCCTGTCGACACGACCAGCTCACCGCCAAACTGCGGGCGGCCGGTCTCGGGGCGATCGCCGACCTGAGCTTCGTCGGGCTCGACGACAGCGGCCCCGGCACCGGCCCCGCAGTGATCACAGGTTACCAGGCCGCCCGGAACCGGCCCCTGACACGAGGACAGAAGCTGTCGAACACCGCACTGGCAGCGGTCCGGTCACCGTTGGAGCACGGTTTCGCCCACCTCAAAAACTGGCGCCTGCTCGGCAAAGTCCGCACCGACCCGACCTGGGCGACCGCCCTGGTCAGGGCCCTGCTCGTCCTCACGAACCGCGAAGTGTCCCGGTGACCGATGATCTTCACCGAAGTCATCCACCCACGACCAGCACGAGCATCCCGAACCCCGCGCACGCCGGACCCGTGACCAGCAACTTCACGATGCACAGTTCTCACTGGGACATGCGGGCACCCGTCCGCGTCACCGGCCGTGATCCACCCCCGGCCCAGGGGCGCTGGCGGTCTTCAGCACGCGACCGGCGAGCGGGCCGCCCACCAGTCGGACAATCACAGCGATACCTCCGACCGGCGGGAGCTTCCCGCCTCACCTCCAGGTGGGGCTCGGCACCCGAAGGTCAGCGCCCGGGGCCCACCGCGGCATCGTCTTCGCCCGCCAAAACGCCCGCGATCGGGCGGAGTTCGAGAACCTGAACGATCTGGACTGGCTGCGCGCCCGGTTCACTGCCGTGCACGACACCCCGGAGAAATCCGTATGCACGGCGCGCAGATCTCCCAAGGTTCTTCGGTGTTGGTCGAGCCGTACGTGTACCGGCTGGGCGGCCACCACCAGCACACCATCCTCGCCCTGGCTCGGGCGCGCCAGGGCGAGGATGGTGATCGCCCCGAACGGCATCGCCCGGCAGACCGTCGCCGGACTTTGGACGCCGTGGTTCAGCTCGTCACGGGCGGGGCCGGGTGGCGCGCGAGTCTGCTGCTACGGGTCCGGACCGCTGTCCCGGCTCTCCTGGGCCGGGAGCGGCTGTTCCGCTCGGCCCGCTGGCCGCGCTCTGCGGCGCTGCCCGTACCAGATCACCTTGTGAGGCGGCCGTGCTGCGGACCGCCCGCCGCCGAAGCCCGGGGCGCGGGGGCGGCGGCCCGCTCTGCAAGAAGGTGTCGATCGACCAGCAGCCGGGCTCACCGCCGCACATCAGTCGATGGATCCGTGCTGAGCCGGTGACTGTGCTTCGCGAGTGCGAGTGCGGGTGCGGGTGCGGATGGGGTGCCGGTCCGGCCCGCCGGTTCACGGTGTTCCGGACGCCAGTCCGACCCGGTAGGCGAGGACGACCGCCTGGACCCGGTCGCGCAGGGCGAGCTTGGCCAGAATCCGCGAGACATAGGTCTTGACCGTCTCGGGGGTGATGTACAGCTGCGCCGCTATCTCCGCGTTCGACAGCCCCTCGGCCATCTGCCGGAGCACCTCCAGTTCACGGGGCGTCAGCGCGCGTACGACGTCCTGCCTGGCCGGCCGGGAGGACGCGGCGGGGCGCAGGTGTTCGGCGTAGTGGCCGATGAGGTGGCGGGTGACGGCGGGCGCGAGCAGGGCCTCGCCCCGGGCGACGGTCCGGATGCCGTTCACCAGTTCCGCGGGCGGCGCGTCCTTGAGGAGGAAGCCGCTGGCTCCGGCGCGCAGCGCGTCGTAGACATGGGCGTCGACGTTGAACGTGGTGACGACCAGCACCTTCGGTGGTTCCCCGGCGCCGGGGCCGGCCAGTTGCCGGGTCGCCTGGATGCCGTCGAGCAGGGGCATCCGGATGTCCATCACGACCACGTCGGGGCGCAGCAGCCGCGCGGCCTCCACCGCCGCGTGCCCGTTCTCGGCCTCGCCGACGACCTCCATGTCGGGCTGAGCCGAGAAGATGGTGACGTAGCCGGTCCGCACCAGTTCCTGGTCGTCGCAGACGAGCAGACGGATCGGTGGGGGCGCATCGCTCACGGGGTCGCTCCGGTCACTCTCGAACGGGCTCGGGTTCAGGCTCGGACGGAATAGTGGCACGAACCTCGAACCCGCCCCCGGTCCGGGGTCCCGCCACCAGTTCACCATCGAGCATCCGCACCCGGGCACGCAGCCCGGCCAGCCCTCGTCCGCCCTTGGAGCCCGGCTCGCGGGGAGCCGGAACGGGCGCCGGTGAGGTGCCGGGGATGGGGGCGGGGACAGGGCCGTCGGTGGTCACCCCGATCTCGACGCGCTCCTCGCCGTGCCGGAGCAGGACCCGTGTCGGCTGCCCGGTCGCGTACTTCATCGCGTTGGTGAGCCCTTCCTGTACCACCCGGTACGCGGCCAACTCCACGTCCACGCTCCGGGGCCGCCGCTCACCTTGCTCGCTGAACTCCACCGGCTGACCCGACCTGCGGGCCTGCTCGACGAGGTCTCCCACCCTGCCGAGGGCGGGTCCCCGGCTCCCGTGCGAGGAGCCCTCATGGGCGGGGCCGCCGGTTGTGGGGCCGCCGGTCACGGCCCCGGAGGTCGTGGACTCGCCGGTCGCCTCCAGCACCCCGAGCAGATACCGCAGTTCCGTCAGGGCCCGGCGGCCGGTGTCGCTGACGGAGGCCATCCCCGTAGCGGCCCGTTCAGGCGCGGATGTGATCAGGAACTGCGCCGCGTCCGCCTGCACCACCATGGCCGTCACATGGTGGGTGACCACGTCGTGCAGTTCCCGGGCGATCCGCGCCCGCTCGGCGGCCGTGGCCGCCCCGGCGGCCAGCCGCCGGCGTTCCGCCTCTTCCCCGTGCCGCTTGCGCACACCGCTGCCCACCAGCCGGACCGCGGCCAGCATCAGATAGAACGCGAGATAGTCCGTCACGTCCTGCGGGGACCCGAGCCGGTGCAGGACGACGGCCAGCACCACATACCCCGCACTCGCCACGCCCGCCAGACCCCGGCGGAAGCGGACCTGGTGGGCTCCGGCCGAGTACAGCGCCAGATACAGCCCCATGCTGCCGAACGTCGTCGCGAAGCCCAGCGCCTGGTGCACGGCGAACGCGACGGCGACGACAGTCAGACAGCCCGCGGGCCAGCGGCGACGGGCCGCCAGCGGCAGGGTCTGCGCCAGGACCAGCCCGACACCCGGCGCGCTCACCGGCCGCTCGGGCAGATCGCCGATCTGCGCCCCGATGGCCGACAGGGTCGGCACGAAGGCCAGCAGGGTGAGCGCCAGCGCGAGGACTCCATCCTTGAGGAAGGCGTCCTGCTCCTTCCACCGTTCGAGCGGTACCCTCAACCACGGTGCCCGCAACAGGCCCTGATGGAACATCGCTTGCCTCTTCCTTCAATCAGCCGGTGCCCCGAGAGCCGGCCCGTCTCAGTGCTGGACGAGACGCCGGCGCCGCAGACCACCGCTGCGGCCGGCGACGACGAACATCCGGACGGTGAGCAGCACACCGATGAGGACGGGCACGATCGACGCCTCCAGACCGAACGTGCCGCCGCTGAGCAGGGCAGAACCGTGGGAGTCGACCGTGAACAAGCCCTCGAGAGTGTGTCCGGAGACCGGGATGCCGAGCAGTTGCTCAGCAGTGTTCCACGCGAAGTGCAGACCCGCGACGAACCAGATGGTACGCCGCCACAGGAACGCGACGCCGAGCATCACACCAGCCTCCAGGGCGATGGCGAGCGCGCTCCACACACTGGCTCCCGGAGCACCCAGGTGGGCGACGCCGAAGAACAGCCCGGTGATCACGATGGCAGCCCGGCTGCCCCACCGCTGTTCCAGGGCCTGGAGGGCGAAACCGCGGAACATCAGCTCCTCGGTGACCGCGGCGCCGGCCTGCACCATCGCCGCGGACCAGACGACGGAGAAGAAACCGTTGCCCGCCCAGGAGAACGAGTAGCCCCCCCAACACCATGATCAGGAGGGCGGAGACCAGGACGAAGCCCAGGCCGACCGCACCGCCGAACAGCGCCTCCCGGCCGGCCCCCTGCCGGGCGATCTCCGGCGTGGAGCGTCCCGCGACCCGGCGCATCACCACCCAGTACACGGCGACCGCCGCGACCGCGCCAAGAACCGGCACCGGCCCGGGACCCGTCGCGGTCAGCCTCGAGACCAGGCCCACGCCCACCATCCCGGTCAGCATCCAGCCGAGCGGAGCGCGGACGATCCGGCCGAGACGACCACCCCGGCCGCCACCGCCCTCGTCCGGGCGGGACCCTGCGCCGTGCTGCGCGGCGGACGGCGTGCTCATCGTGACCTCCCTGCAGGGACGGCCACCCCGACGGCGACCGACCTGACGACCACGCTAGAAATCCGCCGGCATCCGCGAATCACCCGCACAGGGACGGTCCGGGTAGCTCTCACGGGGGATGCGCCGCGCCTGCCGGACGGTTCGGTCGGCTTCGCCCTTCACGGAACGCGAAGTCGTACGGTGCCTCACCGCACTGACGGTGTGACGGTCACCGTCCCCTGTCGCAGCGGGGCGCCCTGTGAGGGTGGCTGCTGGTGACCGGGGGGCGTGAGTACGGCGTCGGGCTCATCGCTTCCGCGGAGGCGGACGGTCAAGTCCGCGGTGGCGAGTTCGAGGCGGTTCCTGCAGGGTGCCTGTACGACACACGCCGTTGTCGCGGTGAGGAACTGTGTCTGGATCTGGACCAGTTGGTCGGCCATCGGCAGTCCGAAGTGGTCGACGGACAGTCACCTCGTCGGTGTTGTCGACCTGCCGGCCATGCTGCTGGAACTGGTTCAGCCAGGCGTCGCGGTCCTTGATGGTGTGCAAAAATTCACCGCGGCCAGGGTGGCCGGGGGTCCGGGCCGTCCCCGCCGACGCTCCGAGTCCATCCTGGGCGACCAGGCGTACGGCTCCCGGGTGGTCCGCCGTGAACTGCGCACACTCCGGTTCATGCCGGTCGTCTCCCGCAAGGGCGCCCCGATCACCATGAAGCAGCTGCGCGTCCTCGGCTCGCTGTCGGGTACGAAGCAGGATCTCACCGAGTTCCACGAGCTCATGCGCGGTGGGCAGCTCAACCCGCCGATCAACCGGATCACGCCGGAGAGCATCCCGGAGGGACTGGACCGGCTGCGCAAGGGCGGGGTCACGGGCCGTCTCATCGCCGTACGAGGACTGAGGCGGTGGGCACGGCGAGAGCGCTCGCCGTGCCCACCGACGTGTCGGCGGCGCACGATTTGACCGGAGAGAGCCTCCGTTTTACCGTGGAGACAATGCGGAGATAGCCTCCGCTTTCACTCGGGCCACCGTACCGGAAGAGTGCAGGAGGGCGAATGAACGCCAGGGGGCAACAGGGGCGCAAGCCCCGCGCCGACGTCCAACGCAATCGCGCGGCCCTCTTGGAGGCCGCCCAGCGTCACTTCCTGCGGGACGGGGTCGGCACATCACTGGAGGCGGTCGCCAAGGAGGCGGGCGTCGGGCCGGGAACGCTGTACCGGCACTTCCCCACCCGCGAGGTGCTGCTGGCGGCCGTGCTCCAGTCCCGCACCGCGGAACTGGCCGTCCGCCGCGAGGACATCGCCGACATCGCCGATGCCGGCATGGCGCTGACACAGTGGCTGCGGGCGATGGAGGACTACCTCAGCGCCTACAGCGGACTACCGGAACCTCTCATGTCGGCGGCCCGGGCGCATGACCCCGACAACCCGCTCACCGTCCCTTGTGACGAGCTCATCGCCACGACCGACGCATATGCGCGAACCGCACAGCGCACCGGATACGTACGCCCCTCGGTGACGGGCCACGACCTATTCCTCGCGGCCTGCTCCGTTGCCTGGATCAAAGGCACCGGTGCCACCGAGGAAGCGGTCGACCGACTGCGGGCGCTCATCGCCCACGGATACCGCGAGTCGGACGACCGCACCTAGCGGGCAGCAACCCACCCAAGGCCGGGCCGCCGGAAAGCCCCGGTGCCACACGGGATCCGGCACGAGCCGGCGATCCCACAACACCGCCATCACAGCGTGTCGCCCCAGGGGGTGACACAGCCTTCGAAGGGACAAATCATGAGAATTACCGTTATAGGCGCTGGAGCTATCGGCGGAAATCTGGCCCGCAAGCTGAGCCTGGCCGGTCACGACGTCCAGGTGGCGGACGCTCGCGGCCCCGAGGCCGTCACGGCCGAGGTCCTGGAGGCCGGCGCCCGCGCGGTTGCCCTGGACGCGTCGGCCCAGGGCAGGGACGCGATCGTCCTGGCGATCCCGTTCGCGGTGCAGGGGCAGCTGGCGGAGCTGTTCGCCACCGTTCCCGCCGAGACCGTGGTCATCGACACCTCGAACTACTACCCGCACCTCAGCGGGCGGATCGAGGCGGTGGAGGACGGCGGCCAGGTGGAGAGCGTGTACGCCTCCGAGCTGCTTGGGCGGCCCGTGGTCAAGGCATGGAACGCCGCCCTGGCCGAGACCCAGCGCACCCGGGGCCTTCCGGCGGGCACTGCGGGTCGTATCGCGATCCCGGTGGCCGGCGATTCCGCGGAGGCCACGAAGGTGGCGATGAGCCTGGTCGACGACACCGGCTTCGACCCCTACGACGCCGGCTCCCTGGCCGACTCGTGGCGCCAGCAGCCGATGGGGCCCGCCTACTGCACCGAGCTGACCCTCGACGAGCTGCCCGCCGCCCTGGCCGCGGCCGACCGCATCAAGGACGCCGCCGTCCGCGACAGCATGTTCGAGCGCTTCGCCGCCCTCCGGGACAACCCCACCCTGGACGACATCGTCGATATGAACCGCGCCGCCCACCGCTGACACCCTGCCCATCCGCAGGGCGGTTCGCGCGCGGGGCCGCGGCACCGGGGCGCGCGGGGACGGTGGGTACGTCCCGTCGCACCTCCGGTGCCGCGGCCCCGCGCGGTTACGGCGCTCGGCCGCCCGCCGGGAGTGGCAGGCCCGGCAGCCCGGAAACGCCGACCGCGCCCGCCACTCCCGGCCGTCGCACGCCACCCATTTTGCAATACGGAGGCAGTCTCCGTATTGTCGGGAAGGTAATCGGAGGCACCCTCCGACTTCTCTCGCCCGTTTGGAGACGCCCCCCATGCCCCGCTCACAGATGCTCCTGGCCATGCAGTTCACCAGCGGCTACGGAGCCGAGCCCGGGGCATGGCGGCTGCCCGGGGCGAACCTGTCCAGCTATACGGACATGGACCAGTTCGTGCGCTACGCACAGGCCGCCGAGCGCGGCAGGATCCAGCTGCTGTTCATCGCGGACACCCCGGTCCTGGACGTCGACCTCGAAGACCAGGCCCCGCACTTCCCCATCGACCCGCTGCGTGTCCTCACCGCCATCGCGCGGGAGACGAAGCGGATCGGCCTGGTGGCCACCAGCTCCACCACCTTCAACGAGCCCTACACCCTCGCCCGCCAGTTCAAGGCCCTCGACGTGATCAGCCGCGGCCGGGCCGGCTGGAACGCGGTCACCACCTCCGACCCGGCGGCCGCGGCGAACTTCGGCTCCCCGATCCCGTCCCGCGCGGAGAAGTACGAACGCGCCCACGAGGTCGTCCAGATCGTGCAGGCCCTGTGGGGCAGCTGGGAGAAGGACGCCTGGCTCCGCGACGTCGAGGGCAAGCGGTTCGCCGACATGGGCAAGATCCGGCCGGTCAACCTGCAGGGCCGCCATGTCGCGGCCCGCGGGCCGCTGCCCATCCCGCCGTCCGAGCAGGGCCAGCCGGTCATTTTCCAGGCCGGCGGCGGCAGTTACGGCTTGGAACTGGCGGGCCGGTACGCCAACGGCGTCTACGCCAACCCGATGACGATCGACAACGCCATCGCCCAGCGGGACGCCCTGCGGGACGCCGCCAAGCGGGCCGGGCGCGACCCGGACGAGGTGAAGATGTTCGCCGGCTTCATGCCGACCGTCGCCCCCTCCCGCCAGGCCGCCCTTCAGCGCCGCCGCTTCCTGGACGAGTCCGTCGACCTGCGCCAGCGCGTGCGCTACCTCGGCGCGATGATCGGCCTGCCGCTCGGCTACGACCAGATCGACGCGCCGCTGACCGCACGCCAGCTGGCCGATGCCATGCCCAGCCCACACGACGCGCGTTCCGCCCGCGCTCTTGAGGTGGCACGGGAGGGCTGGAGCCTACGGGACGTCCTGGCGCACGGAGTCATCGACTACCACCCGGTCGTCCCCGGCACCGCCACGGACGTAGCCGACCACATGCAGGAGTGGTTCCAGGCAGGCGCCTGCGACGGCTTCTCCCTGGCCATCGACGGCTATCACGACGGCGTCGACGCGTTCGTCGACCAGGTCGTCCCGATCCTGCAGGAACGCGGCCTCTTCCACCACGACTACGAGGGCCCCACCCTGCGCGAGAACCTCGGGGCTCGCGATCAGTACGGCCTCGACCCCCACCTCACGGATACGGCCCGGTCATGACCACCACCCACCTCCCCAGCACCGTCACCCTGCAGGCGTTCCGCGACGCCATGGCCACCGTCGCCTCCCCCGTCGCCGTGGTCACCGCGATGGACGGCCCGCGCCCGCACGGCACCACGGTCAGCGCCTTCGCCTCCCTGTCCCTGACACCCCCGATGGTGCTGGTGTCCCTGGACAACCGCTCCCAACTCCTGACGATCATCCGACGCACCGGACGCTTCGGCCTCAACATCCTCGGCACCCACCAGGCCGGACTCGCAGCCGCCTTCGCCCGGCCGGGTCAGAACAAGTTCGACGACGTCATCTGGTCGCCCAGCGAGAACCTGCCCCGCCTGCCCGACTCAGCGGCATGGATCACCGCCGAGGTCGACGAATACGTCACCGCCGGCGACCACACCGTCCTGCTCGCCCGCGCCATCACCGCAGAACCCGATGAGGCAGGCCCAATCCCCTCACCTACCACCAGCGTTCCTTCGGCACGCACACGCCCTTGGCCGCCTGACCGGCGCGCTCATCCCCACAGCCCACGCCGCGCCTGCCGGGCATCCCTTCGCGCGTCGGCGCACAGGACAGTTCCGTTTCCCGGCGGCCCCAACTAAGCCGCCCGCAAGGACAGATCCACCATGAATCTCTCCCTCGCCGAGCTCTCCAACGTCGCCACCGGCGGCGACCAGGCCCTGCCCCAGGCCCTCACGGACTCGGTCGACGCCGCGAAGCAGGCAGAGGACGTCGACTACCACCGCATCCGGTACGCCGAGCACCACGACTCCGCCGGCACCGCCTCCTCGGCGCCCGAGATCCTCATCGCCCTGGCCGCAGGCGCCACCTAGCAGTACCTGGTTGATCTCGGCCACACCGTGCCGTCTGCTTTCACCGGCCAGGTGCACCAGCCGGTGCCGGTCACGCCAGAGATGACCGTGCTGGTCAACGGGGCAGCTGGTGGAGTGGGCCACTTCGCGGTGCAATTGGCGAAATGGAAGGGGGCACACGTCATCGCGGGAGCCTCAAGTCGGCACGAGCAGTTCCTGCGCAAGGCCGGCGCCGATGAGTTCATCGACTACACCACGACGCAGGCCGCGGACGTGGTCAGCGGCGTCGCCCTGGTGATCGACACCGTCGGCGGCCCGGACAGCTCACGCTTCCTGACCGTGCTCAAGCGCGGCGGCACCCTGCTTCCGGTGTTCTTCGCCGAGCACGACCCGGAGGAGACGGCGCGTCGGGGCATCGCCGTCTCGAACATTCAGGTACGTTCCAACGGCCCCCAGCTCGCCGAGATTCGGCACCTGGTCGACGAGGGCAAGCTCCAGGCCGGGGTGGACAGCACCTACCCGCTGCCCGAGGCGGGCAGCGCACACTCGCGAGCCGCGCAGGGCCACATCCAAGGCAAGATCGTGCTGACGGTGGCCTCGTGATCGCCGAACTCCAGCAGGCGGTGGCGAACTACACCCATGCCCTGGACGAGATAAATGTGCCCGAGCTGGAAACGGTCCTGACCGAAGACATCACCTGGGCCTTCGCCCGATCGCCGGACGCGCGGCGGTGCTCGACTTCATCCGTGACGGGCACACGGCCCGGACCGGAAGGATGCGGCACCGCCCGAGCAACGTCGTGGTCACGACGACGGACGCCACCACCGCCGAGTTGCGGGCCTATCTGCTGCAGACGAGGACCACCGGCGCGAGCATCCAGATGATCTCGGCCGGGGTCTACACGTTCAGCCTGCGACGGTCCGACGGGAGGTGGCGGATCGCCGAGCTCACCCTGACGCTCGCCAACGCCATATAGGGCGAGGCCAGGCAGTGCGCCCGGCGATCATCGGACGCCTGCCGACGGCGCCCGGCTACCGATTGGCCCGACGACGAACAGCACGGCCCTGTGCAGAGAGATGATCAGCCGCCGCGCGGTACGGCGGAGGAGCCAGCTGCGGTGGTGTGCGGCCACGGGCGATGTCTACGGGAGCCCCGGCAAGGGACGAGACCGGTTTCATGGAGATCACCTGAACGAGGGCTCTCTCCGCGCGGAGGTTGCCGCACCTGCCATTTCGCTGGTGGAGCCGCCACCGTCCCCATGTGCGGGGGGGACTCGTGCGCAACCGGTCACCGCTCTGGGGAGTTGATGAGGCATGGGAGGTTTCGCGAATCGTGGTGGGGCCGGTGAGCCTTCCGCCGGAGGCAGGTCGTCGGTGGCGCGGCTGCCGGCCGGCGAAGAGGTGAGCACAATGGCGGAGCCGATCTCTCACGAGCCGGATCCCGAGGAAGAGGCCGCGGTCCGGCGGATCGGGGCGCAGGACGACGCCTTCGCGGAACTGGACCGTACGCCCCCGCACGCATATGGTCCCGGGGCAGCTGACCGTGGTGGTCCAGGGGGAGCGGTTCGTCGTACCGCTCACGGTCAAGGACGTACGGGCCGCGCTGCCGGACGAAGTGCGCCCCGTGTTCGACAGCGGGATCGACACCGCACCGCCGAACATGGCCGGCCGATTCATCCGCACGTGGGCGCTGGAGGTCATCCCGCGCGACGCCATCGACCGCGTCGACGTCCTGCTGCGCGCCGAGCAGCAGGCGTACGGGCCCGGGACAGCCCCCGCGTGAGCTACCGCGTCGCGTTCGCCCCCGTCGCCGAAGAAGCCCTCGGCAAGCTCCCCTCCCCCGCCGGCTTCACAGCCACCCTCGCACGCACCCTCGGCACCAACCCCTACGGCGGCGGCTCCACTCCCGTGGCAGGCGGCAAGAACCGCCACGAAGCCTTCGTATCGCGGGTGGTCGTCCGCTACGTCATCTCCGCAGGAATCCTGACATCGTCCGTGCGGTGATCCATGCGGCCAACTTGCCATTAGCGCAAGATTCCGTGCCAGCTCCCGGGGTGCCTGCCAAGACTGAGCGCCTACCGAGGCAAGGAGTCTTGATGAGCACCACCGAACCCGTCGCGTTCTGGGACGGCGTCCACGCTTCCCGGCCGACGACCGACCGCCCGCGGCCAAACGCCCGCCTCACCGAAACGGTGACGGACCTGCCGCCCGGTGACGCACTGGACCTCGGATGCGGCAACGGCGGCGACGCGCTGTGGCTCGCCCGCCAGGGATGGCGGGTCACCGCCGCCGACCTCTCACCCGTGGCGGTCGAACGGCTCACCGCGCTCGCCCGCTCGCACGGACTGGGCGACCGCGTCACCGCCCTGCGGGTCGACCTGCGCACGTCCTTCCCGGCCGGCACCTACGACCTGGTCTGCGCCCACTACCTGCAGACCCCCTTCGACCTGGACCGGGCAACCGTGCTGCGCACGGCTGCACACGCACTGCGCCCGGGCGGGCGGCTGCTGGTCGTCGACCACGGCTCGGCCGCCCCGTGGTCGTGGAACCAGAAACCCGGCACCCACGCCCAGAGCCCCCGGGAGATCGCCGACGGGATCGGCCTGGCCCCGGAGACCTGGACCGTCGAGCGGGCCGACACACCCCGCCGGATCGCGACCGGACCGGACGGACGCACCGCCGAGGTCACCGACCACGTCCTCCTCGTCCGCCGCGCCGCCTGACCCGGCCACCGGTGCCCGCCCCCGACCCCCGACCCCCGACTCTCGACGGAAAGACCTCCATGCCCACCACCACACGCCGCGACCGCCACCGCGACACCCCACCACCCCGGACCGCGAACGGCGAGATCGAGGTCCTGCGCGGCTTCCTCGACTACCTCCGGGCCTCGATCGCCACGAAGGTCGACGACGCCCCCGAGCCGCAGGTGCGCACAGCCGCGGTCCCGTCGGGCACCAACCTGCTCGGCCTGCTCCACCACCTGACGTTCGTCGAACGCTCGATGTTCCTCGGGGACGACGTCACCAACTGGCAGGCGACGTTCCACGCCCCGCCGGAGGACAGCGTCGCCGAAGTCGTCGCCCGCTACCGGACCGCGGTCCAGCGCGCGAACGACGTACTCGACGGGTGCGCCGACCCCGGCGCACCCGTCCCCCGCCCCCGGCCGGACCGCCCCGCTCCCACCATCCGCTGGGCACTCACCCACATGATCGAGGAGACCGGCCGGCACGCGGGCCACGCGGACATCCTCCGCGAGCTCGCCGACGGCACGACCGGCCGCTGACGCTCCTTCTCCAGAACGGAAAGACATGATCACAGCACCACGGCCGTCGCCAGGCCGCTCCCTGCGATCCACGCACACGATGGCAGCCATGATGCTCACCCTCCTGCTCACGATCATCACCACAGCCTGTTCCACACCCACGTCCACACTGGCAGCCGGCGACGACGTTCCCGCGTACGCCACCGCCACCCAGGACGATCCCCGGTTCAAGAAGACCTTCCGGCACAAGTTCGCCGACGTCGACGGCGTCCGTATGCACTACGTGAAAGGCGGCAGCGGCACACCGGTCGTACTGATACATGGTTGGCCACAGACCTGGTTCGGCTGGTGGCCGATCATGCCGGAACTCGCCAAGCACCACACCGTCTACGCCGTCGACCTTCCCGGACTGGGCGACAGCACCGGCACACCGACCGGCTACGACAAAGCCACACTGGCCCGGTACGTGCACAAGCTGATCTCCGACCGGCTCGGGGTGCGTGACGCCCGTGTCGTCGGACACGACCTCGGTGCCGCCGTGGCATTCCAGTACGCCAGCCAGTTCCCCGACGACACCGCACGCCTCGGCTATCTCGACCTGCCGCTGCCCGGGCCGGCGATCGACGCGCGTACCTACCGCACACTGAGCTGGCACATCGCCTTTCACTCCCAGCGACGAGTCCCCGAGGCGGTCGTTGATGACGATGTCCGCGAGTACCTGGCACTGTTCTATCCCCAGGTCTCCTTCGGCGGTACGGCGTTCGGCGGCACCTCCGACCGGTCTCCGTTCACCGGCGCAGAGATCGACGAGTACGCACGGACCTACAGCCGGCCCACGGCCCTGTCGGGCGGCTTCGAGCTCTACCGCGCCCTCGACAAAGACGTCCGCGACACCGTGGCAGCCGCACCGGTAGGTGTCCCGGCCCTGCTCATGACCGCCCAAGGACAACTCAACGCCATCCAGGGCACAGTGGCGCCGCGCATGACCAACATCGTGCGAGCCGTGGACGTGCCGAAAGCCGGGCACTGGCTCGTCGAGGAAAACCCCCGGTTCGTCACCGCCGAACTCTTGCGTTTCCTCGACGGATGACCACAACGCCAAGCCCTGGGTGAACTGTGCCTCGATGATGCCGGGGACGGCCCGCAGCCGGGCAACGACCGCGAACTGCGGCCGCGGGCGAGCCAGGCGAAGCTTCTGCCGTGGGCGAGCTCGGGCGTGGCCGCGGCGAGGACGGCGTCGGACTGGGCGAGGACGCTGCCACCGGCGGCCGGGGTGACCATGCCGCGCTCGGTCGTCATCCAGCTGATCGCGGTGCCGAGCCGGAGCGGCTCGCGGCCGTCGCACCCTACGACCGTGCCGGTGCGCCGCTTCGGCTTCGCCTCCTCCCCGGCCGCGACCAGGGCCTGGTGCGCGAGGCCCACGCCGCAGGTGTGCGGTTCACGGCCTGATGCCCTTCCGCCGGGATGCCGCCGTCGCGCCGGCCGTCCAGGCATCGCAGGATGTAGACGTGTTCGTCGGGGTGGCGGGCGAGGCAGGCGGTCAGCCGGGCGATGTCGGCGTCCATGACCGGCCCGGCCTTGAGTACGAGGCGCGGTCGGCCGGGTGAAGACTCATCGGTGATGACACCGGTACGGATCATCTGCCATGTCGTTGATCAGGACGGACCATTCGTGCCAGCCGCCATCATGGGAGAGCTGTGTTGGAAATCTCAGGCCGGAACGTCCCTGCTTGTCCTGTGTCGGGATTGTGGCCCTGGACCGATGTCGAATTCGACCGGCGGACCGCCCCACTGCTGCGTTCGCCGGACGGTCGACTGGTGCACGCGGACCAGAACCGCGCCTACCTGTTCGATGCGGACCGGACGTGTCCCATCGGACGGCCGCTCACCGTGCTGCCCGGACAACGACAGGTACTCGCCCGGCTCGTCGCCGCCTACCACCGTGCCATCGAGGCGATCGTGGCCGCCTATCCCTACAACCAGTCGGTACATGAGGCCCTGTCCATGCCGCCGGCCCTGCATGAGGACCTCAGAGTGGCGCCGCACCCGGCGGGCTCCCGCGTGCACTACATACGCATGGACGTCCTCCCCCAGACCGACGGATCGGTCCGGGTACTGGAGACCAACGCGAACTGCCCAGGGGTGCTCTTCCCGCGGCCAGCCTCTCCCTGCCTGAGCGGGGTGAAGGACACCTTTCAGGCACGATGAGCCGACAGACCGGAGTCTGGGCCAAGGCCGACGCCGTGGGCCGACGGCCCCTCCTCGTCCTCAGGCAGAACTCATTGACGGGTCCTCCGAGTCCCTTCCAATCCGCGTGCAGGCGTGCTGGGCACTCTTCAGAGGAGGTCAGCTTCAGGTGTGGATAGCGCAGGACCTCCCACGAGGGGAACTTGCCCTTGGCCGTCCTGACGTCGAACGTCGCGGTGTCGTCGATGGTCTTGTCCGGGTCGTACTGGCGCAGAGTCAGCCAGAAGGTAGCGCTAATCCACCCAGAATCGATCAATTCCGGTATACCTGAGGGAGAGAATCCGATCACCAGCGACACGTCGACGCGGGCACCCCCAGGGGCGAGCTGGAGACGTTCAGTTCACCTCTACGGCGTCACCACCGGCGCCAACTCGCCGCAGCAGCAGCCGGAGGGTAGGTGAGAGGGCAGGCACTCACGCCGCCCCGGACCTCTCCAGCATCTCGACGACCTCCCCATGAGGCATGCCGGGCTCCTGCCAGCCACGGGCCCAGTCCAGTGCACTGCCCCCAGCGCCGTCGTGCTCCTTCAGCTCAGGGTCGGCGCCATGAGCCAGCAGCAACCCCACCATGGCGGTATCGGCATGGGTCGCCGCCGCCGCCAGCGGGAGCCCGTCACGAGGGCCGTGGGACTCCAGATTCGGCGACGCTCCAGCCGCCAACAGCAGCTCCGCGCAACGGACCTCGCCCTGCGCCGCGGAGAGATACAAGGCGGACCCGCCGTCCGGGCGCCGGTCGTCCGGCGCCGCTCCCAGGCGCAGCAGACGGGCCAGCTCCCCCACTCGGCCCTGCTCTGCCGCCTCGCACAGGCGTCGGGGGAGCTTCTTGCGCTGCCTGTTGTTCACCATGCTCCTCACTTGAAGCAAGGATCGGTCGCCCGTGCACCGCGCTGCGGCCGATCCCGTCGCTCACTTGAACACACTACGGAATGTGCAGTGATGGGCCCGGTACCCTTTCCCGTACTTCTGGCCGATCTGCGCCTGAACATCACTCTGGGCCGCGTTCTCGGCAGCCTTCTTGCTCTTGCCCGTACCGTTCCCCTTGAGCTGCTTGTTGCCGTGATCCCCCGACCCGATCTTCTCGACGGCGCAGGTCGCCGAGGAGTGCCACTTCTTCTTCAGCGAAACAGCCTCCGCGCTGGTCGCCGCGGCCAGCGGCACCAGAACCAGCAGAGCCGAAGCCATCGCCGCACGGATCTTGTGACTCATCAGATCTCACCCTCCTGGCAGGTCGTCGTGGGCGCCGACTGCACCTCTCAACGAGAACCCACACAAAGCGCGATGAGATCACTACCAATTGTAATCTTGCGGAAAACCCTGCCCCCCACTGGAACTTAAGTACGCACGGTAATCACACCGATACGCTCGGGCGTTCGATCGCCAAGGATGTGGGGAGGACGGCTTCCGGGGCTCTGGTGACAGTCGGCGCGGTGGGGGCCGTGCTGCTGGCCGGGGCGAGTTCCGGAGGTGTCCGGGTGAGCTGTACGGAATTGCCCGGGGCAGTGGCGGGCGCGGTGGCGGCCGGAGCGGGCGTGGGGTGTCCGGGGACGGCGACGGGCGGCCAGGCGGAGGAGCCGGGCGCGGCGGCCGGCTCCTCCGCGCGGACGCGGTGGGAGTGCCGGGTGCCTGCGGCGCGTCACCGAGGGCTGAGGTGGCAGGAACAGCCGCCGCAGGGCCGGGCACACCGAGGGCGGTGTCCAGGGTGGCGGCCGGTGCAGGGTGCTGGGTGGCCGACGCAGGCCGTGCCGGCTCCACGGGCTGACCGTGCTCTGCGGGGACAGCCGCCACGGCCGGACCGCTGGGCTCCCTGGCGAGCGCCGGCTCCGCCGGGCCGGATTTCGGTGCAGCGCTCGGTGCGGGCGGCGGGGTGGCGAGGAGGGGCGAACGCCGGTACGCCAGGGGCAGCGGGGGCCAAGGGCGTTGTCTGTGCTGGGGGGCTGCCCGGCGCGGCGTCCGGCGCCGCGGCATCGTGGCGTCGGGCGGGGGCGCAGCGGTGGAACCGGCGGTGGCCAGGAGGAGTTCACGTACTCGGTGACCACTTGCTGCAGCACCTCGTACGCCTGCCGGGCGCGGCCGCTGTGGCTACCGCCGAAAGCGAACCGAGGTGCGGTGAGCAGCACATACCAGTGCGCACCGCTGGTCCGCATCCCGAAGACGGTGCCCAGGGCGAGCCACAGCAGACGGGCTGACTTACTGGTCGTTTCAGAATGGGTTGAGCCGTATGTATTGCGCTCGGCGATCTTGGTTGGCAGGGTGTCCGGAGTGCGTGCTGATCTTGTTCCTGACGACCTGTGGGAGCGGGTGGTGCCGTTGCTGCCAGCCGCTCCCGAACGGCGCCGCCGCTACCCCGGGCGGCTGCGTGTTCCCGACCGGGCAGCCCTGGCCGGCATCATGTACGTGCTACGGACCGGTGTCGCCTGGCGCGACGTCCCTGCCGAGAGCGTGGACTGCTCCGGAGTTACGGCCTGGCGTCGGCTGCGGAACTGGACGGAGGCCGACGTCTGGCCTCGCCTGCACGCCGCCCTGCTGACCGGACTGCGTCGTGCGGACCTTCTGGATTTGGACGATTGTGCCGTGGACGGGTCCCATGTCCGAGCCCTCAAAGGGGGGATCACGTCGGCCCCTCGCCCGTCGACCGTGGCCGCCCTGGCTCCAAGCATCACCTGATTGTCGACCGCCTGGGAACGCCGCTCGCTGTGACGCTCACCGGTGGGAACCGCCGCGACGTCACCCAGTTGCTGCCGCTGCTGGACGCGGTCCCGCCGATCCGGGGCCTGCGCGGACGGCCCCGCCGCAGGCCCCGACGCCTGTACGCCGACCGGGGCTACGACTTCGAAAAGTACCGCCGCCTGCTGTGGAAGCGCGGCATCAAGCCGCTGATCGCCCGACGCGGCGTCGCACACGGTTCCGGACTGGGCAAGGTGCGCTGGATCGTTGAGCGCACATTCGCCTGGCTGCACCAGTTCAGGCGCCTCCGTACCCGCTACGAGCGGCGCGCCGACCTCCACCACGGCCTCCTTGAACTCGCCTGTGGCATCATCTGCCTCCGACGACTCCGAACGGCATCTTGAAACGCTCAGTGAGCCGGTGTCAGTGGGGCCGCATAGAGTCCGGCCCATGGCTGACACTGAACTGACGACACTACTCGGCGTCCTGAACAGCAAGCGCAAGCACGTCCTGGGCATCTTGGAGGGCCTAGACGAGGAGGCGCTGCGGCGCCCGGTTCTACCGTCCGGCTGGACATGCCTTGGGCTGGTGCACCATCTCGCTCTGGACGACGAGAAGTTCTGGTTCCGCGCGGTTGCTGCCGGGGAACAAGCAGCGATCGAAGAGATCCTCGGGTCCGGGGAGAACGCGTGGCAGCCCGCCCCGGAGAAGACAGCCGAGGAGGTCTTCGCTCTCTACCGCAAGGAAGGGGAGCTCGCCGACACCTTCCTTGCCGGCGCCGACCTGAAGGCGGCCCCGAGCTGGTGGCCGGACTTCTTCGGTAACTGGCGCCTCGACAACCTCCGCGAGGTCATCCTGCACGTGATCACCGAGACCGCCACCCACGCCGGCCACTTGGACGCCGCGCGCGAACTCATCGACGGCAGGCAGAGGCTGGTTCTCCCCTGACGGGCAAGCCACTCCGCTGCGCCCACCAAGATCATCGAACGCGAGGTCCAGAGCTCAACTCATTCTGAAACGATCAGTTAGGGCGTGCAGGTTTTCAACTCGTGGCTTTCCGTTCGGTGGCTCGTTGGTCTGGCATGAGCGGGCTGGATGGGCAACGGGCCGTGCGGCCGCCAAGTTCGAGGCGATTCTGCCGCACCTCGAAGGGGCATCGTCGCCTGTTGATAGGGGCGGAAGCCCAGTCCCTCGGCCACGGCGGGATCGGAGCAGTCGCCCGTGCCGCCGGTGTCCGTGAGACCACTGTGTCTGTCGGCGTGCGGGAACTCGACACAACGGGCCGCGCCGTCGTGGCGTCCTGCGAATCCTGCCGCCCGGCCCCGTACCCGTGTCCGGCCCGGCCGGCGGCGCCCCGGAAGTCTCGGCCTCGGCCGCGCCCACCGGCCCAGCAGAGTCAGGGAGACGGCAACACGTACTCACGGCCATCGCCGTGCACATCGAACGCCTCAGCGGCCTGGCGCCGACGAGGAAACACCCCTCACCACGGCCACCGACCGCCTTCCAAATCTTCCTGGATCAGCAAGGGATCCCCCCGGTAAATCCTGGCGCACCCCGGGCAGTTGACCTGGAAATTCCAAGAGCGTCGACGGAGTCAAGCTGAGCCCGGGAGGCATGCCGTCGGACTTCCGGGCTCAGCCAACCGCTTCTACCGCCCGCCGACGGCCTTGAGGGAGACTTCCCACAGGCGAGCGGCGTTGCCTGCGTCGAGCGCGTAGTCGGCGACGCCTCCGTGCAGGTTTTCCGGCTGGAGGGGTTCAGCTTCCTGGCAGTCCTCGAAGTACCGGCCGGTGACCCCGTCGAGGAACAGAGAGGCCCCGACGAGTACGGACGTAGCGGCTCCTTGTTCCGTTGTCTTCCAGGGCAGCTCCGGAGCACCGCCCTCCGCGAAGCGGGCCAGGACTTCAGAATCGACGTGACGCATCAAGTTGGTGCGGACCACGCCGGGCATCACCTGCCGCGGCGAGCTCGGGGCGCAGCCCGATGGCCAAGGCGAAGTGACCGTAATGGTTAGTGGCAAAATGCACTTCCCAGCCTTCCTTGGTGCGGGTCAGCGGCGGGCCCATCACTCCGGCGTTGTTGATCAGGACGTGGAGCGGCCCCCTCCAGTCGGCGACGAACGCGGCGACCGACGCCTGGTCCGAGACGTCCAGAGGTGCCACATGGACTTCCTTGTTGCCGGTGGAGGCTGTGATGTCCTGTGCGGCGTACTCGCCTGCGTCGGGGTTGCGGACAGCGAGGGTTACCTCAGCTCCCGCGCCGGCCAGGGCTCGGGCGGTTTCGAGGCCGATGCCCGACATCGCGCCGGTGATGACGATCCGGCGCCCCGACAAGCCGGTGCCGGACAGGACTTCGGCGGCGGTGGACTGGGCCGTGAAAGGTGTGGTGATGCGCGTGCTCACGCTCAAGGTTCCTTTCGATTCGGTCCGAGGGGAAGCCGATCGGCTCAAGCACCGCCTCGGAGAGTGCGCGAGGTACGAGAGGGCCGTCCGGACTGCCGGCGGCCGGCCACAGTGGGGGTCGGCCCGTCATCCGGCGGGCAGGGGCATGACCCTGCGGTAGACGGGGACGGCGATCGTCACCACTGCGACGTGCATGAGGAGCAGTGCCGTCCCGCCCGCCGCTCCGCCGTCGTCGAGCAAGAGGAAGTCGGGCACGAAGGACACCACGACCACAAGCGGGACGAGCACCCGGAGCGGTCGGCTCGGCCGCAGCCGGGACAGCGTGCCGACTGTGAACTCCGCAAGGTCGCTCATCCGGAGGGCGTGCTCGTGGGCCTTGGAGAGGGCGGAGAGCACGAGGAACTCGGTGATACCGGCATCGCGCTGCCACAACCCGGTGGTGTCGTGGACCTGTGGCCGCCGGTTCGGCGGTGTGCTGGAGGGTCAGGCGCCGATGAGGTGCTCGGCCTGGGTGCGGGTGGTGTGGAGGGTCCAGTAGTCGAGGGCGATCTCGTCGGGTGCGCGGTGGGGAACGCCTTCGGGGGCCTGGGTGCCGATCATGAGGTTGATGGCCACGTTGGCCGCGTAGATGCCTTCGTCGGCGAGGGTGTTGTGGAGGTTGATCGCCCAGTTGCGCTGGCCGGCCTGGGCGATGTTGGTGTCGGCAAGCATCGGGTACGGGTTGATCGCGCCGCCGCCGGTGGTGAAGAGCAGGGTTCCGGAGCCGGCCGCGAGCATCCCGGGCAGCACCGTCCGGACGGCGGCGACCGCACCGTAGAGCAGGGTGTCGATCTGCGGGCGCAGGGCGTCAAGGGTCACGTCCTTGGGCACGGTCATGGTCAGGCCCGCGTGCGGGGAGAACTCCAGGACGTCGATCCGCCCGAACCGCGCGATCGCGGCCTCCAGCGCGCCGGTGAGCCGAGTGGAGTCGGCGATGTCTGCGGGGAAGCCTTCCGCGGTGGTCCCTGCCTCGGCGAGTTCGGCGACCAGGGCGTCGAGTTTGTCCTTGGTGCGGGAGATCAGGGCGACGTCGAAGCCATGGCCGCCGAAGACCTTGGCGATGGACAGGCCCAGGCCGGGGCCGGCTCCGACGATGGCGATGGTGGGCATACGTACTCCTCGGCGAGGGGCGATGCGGTCCGTGAGGGGTGGTGCGGTCCCGGCCGGTGGCCGGGTGAGGGTGAAGGGGTATGCGCCCCGGACGTCAGTCCTGGTCTGCCGGTGGGGTGACGCCGGGCCAGTCGGTGGGGCACGGCGCGCTGAGTGCGCCGAGGATGCGCTGGGAGGCGGCGCCGAGCTGACGCTGCTGCGCCCTGGTGAGGGGGTCGAAGACCAGGCGGCGCACCGCCTCGACATGGCTGGGTGCTGCGGCGGCGACCTTGTCCATGCCCTCGTCGGTGAGGGTGGCCAGGGTGGCGCGACCGTCGGAAGGGTCGGGGTGGCGGTGTACCCAGCCGCGTTTTTCCAGGCGGATGACCACGTTGGACAGCCGGGAGAGCGTGCTTCCGGCGTACTGGGCGACCTCGCTCATCCGCAAGGTGCGCTCCGGCGCCATCGAGAGCGCCGACATCACCACGTACTCGAAGTGGGCGATGCCCGCGTCCCGCTGCATCCGCGTCTCCAGCGCAGCCGGCAGTTGGGTCAGTACGTAGGCGAACGCGTACCACTGCTGCTGCTCATCTGCGTCGAGCCAACGCGGCTCGGCGGTCTCCCGTTCCTTGTCCATGACCCCAACATACTCCAAGCATGGAGAGATTCGCCAGCCAGTTAGCTTTCACCTTGAAGTGATTCCGCCTTATGGTTGGTCCAAGCTTGGAGCTACTATGGGAAGCGGCAAGGCCGATGAATGTCATGGTGTGGATCGTTGCGGGCGTGCCAGCAGTCGTGTTCGCCCTGGCAGGGGCGATGAAACTGAGCCGCACACCACAGCAGTTGGCCACCTCCGGGCTGGGCTGGGCCGAGGGCTTCGGCTCCCGTCCGGTCAAGGCCATCGGCGCGGCCCTCGTCCATGGCCGCCGCCACGAGTCCCAGATGATCGCCGCGAACGTCGTCCTGCTGGCGCCGACCGCCGCGGTCGTCCGGGACCGCGTCGGATCGCACGCCTTCCAGTCCCTTGGACCGGATGGCACGCCCTTACGCGGGGCGGCGGACGATGCGCCGCTGCACGCCCCCGGAAAGAAGATCACCGGTCCGTAGTGCTGCGGACCGCGAAACGCGAAGGAGACGCACCATGTCCGTCGAGAAGGAAGCCGGCTTCATCACGGCCGATACCCAGCTCGCCACACTGCGGCAGGTCATGGCCCGCTACGGTTCACGCGGAGCTGACGTGCTCGCCGGTAACGACCCCGCGGCGGCCGAACCGAGCCGGCAGACGTCGGGCGGTTCACCGCAGACGACCGAGGGTCCGTACTACATCCAGCACGGTGAGGGCTCGGAGTTCCGCAAGGACATCTCCGAGGGCCGTCCCGGTGTCCCGCTCCGGCTGAGCATCACCGTGGTGGGCGCGGACGGCGCCCCCGTCGAGGGGGCGGTGGTCGACGTCTGGCACTGCGATGCGCTCGGCTACTACTCCGGGCACCTCTCGCATGACCCCGACACCTTTCCCACCGTCGACGACTCGGGTCATGTTCCGCCGAGTGACGCATCACGGTTCCTGCGCGGCCGGCAGCCCACCTCCGCAGGTGGCACCGCCGAGTTCGCCAGCGTCTACCCGGGCTGGTACTTCACCCGCAGCATCCACATCCACCTCAAGGCCAGCATCGACGGAGAGGAAAGGTACACGGGACAGGTGTATCTGCCGGAGGAGTACAACGAGGCCGTGTCCAAGGTCGCCCCCTACAACGAGCACACGACCCTGGAGCGGCTGCGCAACGAGGACGACCTGGTCTACCGGTCGGCGGGAGGGCCGGACCTGCTCATGGGCGTGGAACCGGTCGCCCCGGGCGACGTCGCGGCGGGCCTGGCCGCATCGTTCACCGTGACGCTCCCCTCCGCCTGAGCGCCGTCCGCTGCCCCGAACCACACCGCGTCCGGGACAGCGGACGCGGAGATGCCGGAGCCCCGGCCGACTGCGCACGCCAACGTAAGGCCGAGCACGTCATCGGCGCCCGACCTCAACACCCTGTCCTTGGGCGGCCACAGATCCACGGCGTCACCGGCCGGGGCCGCCCGGCCCCGCCTTCTTCCACGGAGCATCATGAAGACCATCCTCATTGCCGGCGGCAACAGCGGCATCGGCCGCCAGGCCGCGCGCGACGTCCTCGCCCGCGGTCACCGCGTCATCCTGCTCGGCCGCAGCCAGACCAAGGGCGAGGCCGCCCTCGCCGCCCTCGGTGCCGCCGCCGAACGGGCATCGTTCCTCGCCGCCGACCTCTCCACCCACGACGGCGTCCGCGATGCCGCCCGACGGATCCTCGACACGCACGACCACCTTGACGCCGTCCTGCACACCACCGGCGTCCTGACCACCGAAGAAAGCCGGACCACGGACGGACTCCACCCCTTCTTCGCCGTCAACTACCTCAGCCGCTACCACCTCACCCAGCTCCTGCTGCCCGCCCTGCGCAGCAGCCGACAACCGCGCGTGGTCATGATGACCGCCGCTGTCGCGCCGACCGACAAGGCCGACTTCGCGCGTTTCCCCCGGTTCGAGTCGTTCAGCTTCGGCCGCGACCGCAAGCCGGTCCAACTCGCCAACCATCACTACGCCGCCCACCTCACCCGTACCGAAAGCGGCCTGGCCGCGGCCGTGGTCAACGCCGGCAGCCCCAAGACCGACATTCTGCGCGCCGCCCCCGCATCCATGCGCATCGGCGCCAAGATCCTCGGACCGCTCATCTTCGACTCCATCGAGAAAGCCGCCCACAACCCCGTCGAAGCAACCCTGCGCGACGACTGGGAGGCACCCGCGTACTGGGGCAAGCCCGGCAGCTTCGACCAGCGAACCCCGATCATCCTCGACGCCACGACCACCCAGCACCTCATGGACACCTCGCGTACGCTCACCGACGCCTGACACTGGCTGGAGCTGGGGCGACAGGCGTCGAGGCGTCCGTCGGTGACCGGTCTGGGCCCCAGGCCGCCCTGTAGATCTTTTGGTTTCCGGGCTCAAGGGCGGGGTTTGGCCTTGCGCGCGTGTCGTGCGGCCTTGAGTGTTTCGGGCATGAAGCGGTGTTTGAGGGCGGTGCGCTTGGTGGCGGCGTCGCCTCCGACGATCTCGGCCTTGCCTTCCATCAGGGCGAGGAAGCCCTGGCGGGCTACGTCCTTGCGGCTGTTCTTCTTCGCACCGGTTCCGAAGGCGGTGTTGTTCATTCCGGCGCGGGCGTGGAATTCGCTGTCGGTGGCGCCGGGCATGAGGGTGGTGACGCTGACGCCGTGTTCCTTCAGTTCTTCGCGCAGGCCGAGGGCGAACATGCGGGTGAAGGCGCGTGAGGGCCCGTAGACGGTTTCGTAGGGAGTGGGGAGGGTGGCGGACAGCGACGAGGTGATCAGGATCCGTCCTCGGGCGTTGGCGGCCATGTGGCGGGCGACGTGTTTGGCCAGGTGGACGACGGAGGTGACGTTCAGGTCGATCAGGGCGAGCTCGTCGTCGAGGTCGGTGTCGAGAAATGCGCCACCGATGCTGCGTCCGGCGTTGAGGACGGCCACGTCCAGGGGGCGGCCGGTCTTCTCCACGGCCTGCCATACCGTCTCGACGCCCTCGGCCTGGGCGAGGTCGGCGCGGACGGGGGTGACCTGGACACCGTGCCGGGCGAGATCGACGGCTGCCTGCTCGGTCGTGTCGCTGCGGCCGGTGGCGATCAGGTCGAAGCCGTTGATCGCGAAGAGGGCGGCGAGTTCGTAGCCGATGCCGGCTGAGGCTCCGGTCACCAGGGCCAGCGGCTTGGCGGATACGGGACTGTTCACGGGGTGCTCCGTTCGGTGGTGGTGTGGCGGGTGTGGGGTAGTTGGCGGGGCGGCCGCAGGGGTTGCCCGCCGGGTCCGGCCTGGAGCGGGTATCCAGTCGGCCTCGGTGGTCACCGGTCCTGGTGGGTGGGGTGGATGACGATGTCGTTGACGGTGACGTCTGCTTGCCTTCCTCGTTGGTGACCTTGTCCGTCCACCCGGTGTCGATGACGCCGGGGCTGATGGTGGAGATCTGGAGGCCGTGGGCGGTGCCGGTGCCGCCGGGGTGACCGCCCAGCCATTGAGACACGCCACGAAGCACCAGGCCAAGGCCACAGCGGGGGCCGCTCCTGACCGGGAAAGACCTGCCCCCCTTCACCGGTGGATCCACCGCACGGGCCGGGGAACACTCGAACGTATGGCGAAGAAAGCCGAGGAGATCAAAGAGTTCCTGCGCACCCGGCGAGACGCGGTGCGGCCCTCACAGGTCGGACTGCCCCATCACACCGGCCGACGCGTGCCGGGGCTGCGCCGCGAAGAGGTCGCGCAGCTGGCCGGCGTCAGCGTCGACTACTACACCCGACTCGAACAGGGCCGGCTGACCAGCGCCTCCGAGGGCGTCATCCTGTCCATCGCCGAGGCGCTGCGGCTGACCCAGGCCGAGACCCAGTACCTTCGCGACCTGCTGCGCCCGCAGCCGCGGCACACCGCGGCCAGGGAGCCCGCGCCGCGCCAGCAGGTGCGCCCGGACCTGATGCGCATCCTGGACGGCCTGCACGACCAGCCGTCCTTCGTCCTCGGCCGCCGCAACGAGGTCCTGGCGTCCAACGCCCTGCTGGACGCGCTGCTGACCCCGTTCAACCAGCGCCCTGCCGACGACCGCAACCTCCTGCGCTGGCTGCTGACGGACCCCGCCGCCCGCGAGCTCTACCTCGACTGGGCGCAGGTCACCTCCGAAGTCGTCGGTGTCCTGCGCGCCGAAGCCGGCCGCTACCCCAACGACGCGCAGACAGCCCGGTTCGTCACCGAGCTCAAGGCGACCAGCCCCGAGTTCGTCACCTGGTGGGCCCAGCGCAGTGTGGTGGAACGCACCTGGGGCACCAAACGGTTCCATCACCCCGTCGTCGGCCGCCTCGACATCACCTACGAAGCCCTCACTCTCCCCGGCGACCAGGACCAGGTCCTGTTCATCTACGCCGGCCGGACCGACAACGACCTCGACAAGCTCCGCATCCTGGCCAGTTGGAGCACCCACCGGACACCCGCGGACACGGCCGAAGCGCCACCCGGTGCACCCCGCAGGCCGCGCCACCCGTAGGCCAGGTCCCGCTCGGCCGCCCCGCAGCACGGGCCACCTGGCGCGGAACGACAGTGGGGAGAGTCCGCCGGTATTGCCGCGGGCGGCGGCGAGGCCCTCATGGGTGCCGGCGGCGATGAGTTCGCGGGTGAACCGGCGAAGACGTGGAAGATCAGGCGCCCGCCGGGAGTGGTGGTGTCCATTTCGACCGGACCCGCAGGCGAACGAGGACGGCAACGCTTGCCCCTCACATTGACGTCAGGTTTCAGCGCCGAGGTCCGGACCGAAAACACTGTGGGCGTCATCGTGTTCGACAGCGCCGATCCCGACTACTTCTCCGCCCACGTGGAGATGGCCGACACGACCGTCCTGGAGCAGGTGCTCCAGGACGGCACGCTGAACTTCACCGAGGAGCTGCACGAGAGCTACCGGACGTTGCCGCAGGTGACCATCGCGAAGGTCGCCGGACGGGCACGGGGCGGCCGCATCGAGTTCATCGCGGCCCTCGACCTGCGGTTCGCGGCGCTTGAAAAGCGCTGTTCTCGCAAAATGAGGTGAGCCTTGGCATCTTTCCGGGAGGCGGGCGATCGCCGTACCTGCCGCGGCTCCTGGGGCGGTCGCGTGTGCTTGAGGTGATCCTCGGCGCCGATGCCTTCGGCGTCGCGCAAGCCGAAGCCGTCTCCCCGCCTGGATCAAGGAGGCACCCGGCGATGCCCGTGCCCGCCGCCCGGGTCATGGAGCTCGCCGCAGCCGCGGTGCGCGGGCCGGCCGGTTTCCAGATGGAGTAGCCGGTGCTCCGCCCCGACGCCGTGCGGAGAATGCTGGATCAGCCGGAGAGCCCCGGCTCTGCCCGGGCTCGACAGCGACGGATCCACTTGTATGCCGTGGCGTGGGAGATACCCTCTTCCGCCACGACCCGCGCGACGGGTGGCTCCCGGTGCGGACATATCTGCCCAGCGGGTGCCGACGCGCTCTCGCAGACCTGACCGCGTCCGCGTCTTGGACGGCCTGTTCGCTCTGTACCGGTGAGCTTGCGATGTCTCATCCCGGAGACGTCGGAGTGACTCCCGCCCGCAGCCCCAGGCCGGCGAAGAGAACCTCGATGAGGTCGTCCGCGCCGCCCTGTCCGGAGAGGTTGCCGTGGGTGAGTGTCCGGTAGATCAGGGCGCCGATGACAAGATCGGCTGCCGCGTCCAGTCGGGCGTCGGGCCGCAGTTGACCTTGCCGGACACCGATCGCCAGCCGTTGCACCAAGTACTGCCGGAACGGGCCGGTGAACTGCTCGTACAGCTTCGCCGCGTCGGTGTCGCTCTCCGCGGCGGCCGCGGTCAGGCCACGCAGGAGTGCCGTGCTGCTCGGGTCGGTCAGCCGGGCGAGCTGTCCGCTCAGCCAGTCGCGCAGGTCGGTCAGGACATCCCCGGTCTCGGCCAGTGGGCTCGCGTCCGTGGCCAGGTGTCCGGAGAGGACGGCCTCGGCGACGATGGCGGCCTTCGACGGCCACCATCGGTAAACGGTCTGCTTGCCCACCCCCGCTTCAGCCGCGATGGCCTCCATGGTGAGCCGCTGATAGCCGCCGGAGGTGAGCAGCTCCAGGGTCGCGGTCAGCACCGCCTGATGAGCATGGGAACTACGAGGGCGCCCCCGCTGCTGTCCGGACATAGCGCTGAGCATAGACAACGGCGGACACGCCATGAATACAATACGGAACGTCTCGAAAATGCGGCACGAGGAGCTTCGGATGCAGAAGGACGTTGCGGTCGTCATCGGCGTGGGCGGCATGGGACAGGCGATCACCCGCAGGGTGGGCAGCGGCCGGAAAGTACTGCTCGCCGATTTCAACGAGGCCACGCTCCGCACCGCCGCCGATCTGCTGCGCGGCGAGGGGCACGAGGTCACCTCCGAGGTGGTCGACGTCTCCGACCACGGTTCGGTGCGTGCGCTCGCCGGCGCGGCCGACGCGCTCGGCCGGGTCACCCACGTCGTCCACACCGCCGGGCTGTCCCCGGCGCAGGCGCCGACGGAGGCGATCTTGCGGGTGGACCTCCTCGGGGTGGCTCTGATGCTCGACGAGTTCGTCCGGGTCGTCGCTCCCGGGGGTGCCGGTGTCGTCATCGCCAGCATGGCCGGCCACTTCCAGTCCCCGCTTCCGGCCGGACAGGAGCGGGCACTGGCCGACACTGCGGCACGAGAGCTGCTCGACCTGCCGTTCCTCGCCCCTGACGTGGTCGGCAGCCCCGGTGCGGCGTACACCCTGGCCAAGCGGGCCAACGCGCTGCGTGTCCAAGCGGCGGCGGCCGTCTGGGGCGAGCGGCATGCGCGGATCAACTCGATCAGCCCGGGCGCCATCTCCACGCCGATGGGACAGCAGGAACTGGACGGAGAGAGCGGCGAGACGATACGTGCCATGATCGACATGTCCGCGGCCAAGCGCCCGGGCACACCGGACGACATCGCGTCCGCAGCCGCGTTCCTCCTCGGCCCGCAGGCCGACTTCATCACCGGCACCGACCTGCTCGTCGACGGCGGCGTCGTCGCCGCCTCACGCGCGCTCATGGCAGCCGGCTGACCTCCTCCGAACGGACCGGCGATCGGTATCCGTCCAGTGCGGCAGAGAAGCCCGTCCCCGCTCGCGCCCGCCATGCTTTCGACTCGCCGACACCTGTAACCGTGTCCGATGTCCTGCCCGCTGCCCCTGTTGAGGGGGCGGTATCCGGCCGCCGCGTGACGACGTTGTCCCACTGCGCGGGGGGAGGCAGGGTTTGGCTTGCCTGGGTGAGCACTGCCGCCGCCAACGCGAGTCGGGTGTTCCGGCGTCGTAGTTCCTCCATCAGGGCACGCTGGTCCTTGAGCTGCCGTTTCAGACGGCTCACCATACGGCGAAGTCCTCGTTCGGTCTCGGGTACCTGCGTGGTTTCGAAGTCGATGGAGAAAGTCTCCAGGATGTCCTGGCGGGCTGCCGGACCCTCGGCGCCAAGGAGTCGGTCACGTACCTCTGTCTCGTCCTGCGTGGCTTCCTGACCGGTGAGGAGTGGGGCGAGCAGGGTCGAGGTGCTCAGGGCCGGGTAGGGAGCGGTCCACTGCGCGATGTCCAGCGGGGAGTAGGCGACCTGGTGGTGGCCGGCTGTGAGGATGCGTTCCAGTGCGTCGACGCCGTCGGTGGGCAAGAGGGTGCGGAAGCCGCGCTCGGCCAGGTGCTGACCGCGGCCGACGTCCCTCCAGGCGCCCCGGTGGATGCCGGTCGCAGGCAGGCCAGGGTCGCGACGGTGGGCGGCCAGGCCGTCGAGGAAGGCGTTGGCGGTGGCGTAAGGCGGCCTGTCCCGGGGAGCCGATCAGGGAGGCGACCGAGAAGTAGAGGACGAAGAAGTCGAGGGTGAGGTCTTCGGTGGCCCGTTGCAGGGCCCAGGCTCCCTCTGCCTTGCCGCGCCACACGCGTTCCAGAAGGTGTCATCGAGGGTGGCGAGGGTGGCGTCCTCGATGACACCGGCCGCGTGCATCACCCCGCGCACGGCGCACCCTGCGTCACCGGCCATGGCAAGCGCCCGGCGGATCAGGCCCGGATCGGCGATGTCACCGTGCAGGACGAGGATGTCGGTGCCGGTGGCGGCCAGTTCACTCAGTCGCCTCTCGGTCTCGGGCGTGGGGGCCGAGCGGCCGATGGTCACGATCCGCCCGGCGCCGTGGCGGGCGAGCCATGGGACGGTGAGCAGCCCCAGACCCCCCAGGAGTTCCGCGACGACGTCGGCGTACGGTGTCCTGCCCTCGATGAATTCGACACTGCTTGCGCGCAGTTCCGGATGTTCGTAGGCAGCCGTTCGGAGCAGTCCGCGCAGCGCCGCGGCGGACAACGGGGTCTGACCGCAGCGGTGCAGGGTCCACAGTCGCGGTGGGCGCTGCGACTGGGACAGGTGTCGTACCAGGGTGACGGAAGCACCGGCACGCCAGGCATGTGATCCAGCCGGCCCCTCCACCACACCACGCAGCGCCCGGACTTGCACCACACAACACTCACCGACCGTCACCCCCAGAACCGCCTGGTGGGCCGTCGGCGGTTCGCCGCGATGTTCGGGCCGTCCGGCAGCGGCACGTCCTCTCTGCTGCGCGCCGGTCCGATTCCTGCCCTCCAGCATTCCCGGGAGCCGAGCCCGCGCCTGGCCGCGATCCGGATCCTGGCCCCTGGGGGCCCATGAGGCCCCTTGCCGAACAGTGATCTCGGCCGATCCGGTTCTTCCTGGGATCCGTCCGGCCGGGTATGCGCGGGGTCAGATGCCGCCGGGCTGGTCGCGGTCCTCACTCAGGCCGGGCGGTCCGCCGTGACCAGCCATGACGTGCTGCGCAGCCGGACCGTGCCGTCCGTTGTCTCGTGAGTGCGCAAATGGTCCTCCAGGGTCCGGCGGGCGCGGAGCCGCGTCGCCGCGTCGACCTGCTCCATCAGGTGGCGGCCAGGGCCCGTGCGCAGCAGGAACTCCGCCGCGTCCTCGGCTCCGCTCCCCCACGTCCCGTACGCCTGTGCCTGGTTGATGGTGATGCCTGCGAATCCAGCCGCCGCGAGGACTTGGCGGACTCGGTCCGGGAGGGCCAGCGAGAACATGCCGGGCAGCCCCGGACGGCCGAAGTCGCCGACCGGCAGCAGGTCGCGCAGGGATTCCATCGCCCCGACCCAGCCGTTGAGCGCGGCATCGGCCGGGCAGACGAACGCCAGGCGCCCGCCAGGTCGCAGCGCCCGGCCGATGTTGCTGAACGCCGCGACAGGGTCGGCGAAGAACATCACTCCGTAGCGACTGAGCACGGTGTCGAACGCGCCTGTCTCGAAGGGATACGCCTGGGCGTCTCCCTGTTCGAAGACGGCATTGGGTATACTCTCGCGCTCCGCGCGGGTGCGTGCCTCGTCCAGCATCGGGCCGGACAGATCGAGGCCCAGCGCACGCCCTCGGGACGCCCTGAGCGCGGCGAGCCGCGTCGTCTGCCCGGTACCGCAGCCGATGTCGAGGAGCTGGTGGTCCCCGGCGATCCTGGCGGCGTCGAGCAGCGGCTCGTTAAAACCTTCGTTCACGGCGTTCCAGCGGTCCTGGTTGCGGGCCCAGTGGGTTCCTTCGGGGCCGTTCCACGCTTGCGCCTGCTCGGTGTTGACGACGTTCGGCATGGGTGCCTCCTGATGCGGCGACGGAGAATGGGCATCTGCCCATACGGTATGGGCAGATGCCCAAACCCGCAATCCTCGCTAAGATGCACTTGGTTACGGAGGGGATGCACCCACCGACAACGGCAGTAGTAGTTACGGGAGAGGCCCATGTCACCGCGCGGAGTGGCGACACCGGACGTACGCGAGCGGTTGTTCGACGCTGCAGAGCGGGTCCTTGCGAAGGACGGGCCCGGCGCGCTGACCAGTCGGGCGATCACTACCGAGGCGGGCTGCGCCAAGGGGCTGCTGCACACGCACTTCGCCGGGCTCGACGAGTTCGTGGCCGAACTCTGCCTCGACCGGTTCGCACGTACAGCCGCGAAGGCACAAGCACTCCTGGGGCTCGCGGGGCAGGGCTCGGTGGCAGCGAACCTCAACGCCGTCGTCCTCGTGCTGCTCCACTCCGGCGGCCCGGCCGTCTCGAGCCTCGCCATGACCCGCCCCGGCGCCGCCCTGCGTATCCGCGAGGCCCTGAAAGCCGGGGCGCCCGGCTTCACCACAATCCAGGAGGCCATCACCTGCTACCTCGAAGCCGAGCACCGACTCGACCGATTGGCGGACACGGTCGCCCCGTCCATCGCGGCCCTCGCCATCGTCGGGACCGCTCACCATCTCCTGATGACCAGTTGGCCGGGCGCACCCGACCCGCGGACCGAGATGACCCGCCTCGTGGCTGCTCTGGTGGGAACCTAAAGCAACCTCCGTTGCCGTCCAGGCGACCGGACACACGCACCTCATGCCTACCGACCTTGAAGGCAGGTTGTGCCGTAGGGGCCGGCTGTTGCTGATCGCCGTGGTGTGCCGGTTGTACGGGGCATCCGCAGGGTGGGGCCCGACCCCGGAGGAGCAGGCATTCCGTGAGCGGTCCCGGACGGAAGCAGCCGGGATGTTCGCTGCCAGGCGGGGCAGCACGGAGATGGCGAAGGCGTTACGGGTCAACGTGCGGTCCGTCCAGCGGTGGCGGCGGGCGTGGCGGGAGACCGGCGAGGACGCGGTTCGGGCCCCGTGGCCTGGCGGCCCGTCCGAACTGAGCGACGCGCTGTTCGCCGTACCCGAGGAGGAGCTGGCCAAAGGCCCGGCCCCGCACGGCCGACCGGATCGACGATGGCCTCTGGCCCGCGTCAGGCCACCGACACCTGCGGCGCACGGTGCCGGATCCCGGGCACCGCGCCGGCGTAGTCCTCGGAGAATCGGGCGAGCAGACCGGCCTGGTCCTCTGGATACTGCCGCCGTGGCGGATGCATCGGATCACCCGCAAGACCTGGCTCCCCTGCCCGCAGTAGAGTTGCTGTGATCACTACGAGGGGGGCCTCATGCAGATTCGGCGTGTCCGGCGTACAGCGATCTTCACCGCGGTGACCGCGGCCTGTCTGCTGTCCTGTTCCGCGGGCGCGGACGACACCGCCCAGGGCGTCGGGACGCGGGAGACCGCCCGTTCCTCATCCGCCCCGGCGCCGGCGGACACCACGGCGCAGGAGAACGCCGCCGTCACCCCGGGGCCGGAACTGGTCCGTGATGCCTTCGCCGGCCTCCAGGCCACGCTCAATGACACGTGCACACCAGGTTCGGGAGACTGCGCGTACTTCCTGGGCAGGGTCCACGAAGAAGTGACGGGTCTCGATGCGGCGATGAAGGCGGACCCGAAAGGCCCGGGCCACTTCCCCGAGCCCATCGAGTGGATCGCGGGCCTCCGCACGACGCTCAACGGCGACACCTCCACGGAGAACCTGGAGACGCACCGTACACAACTGATCGGTGTCCGCGACCGGATCAACGTCTGGATGCAGGACCACCCCGACGACTACAGCTGAAGACACGACCACCAGCGCCACCCGGACGAGGGCGTTGTCATCGGCCGATATCCCGTCAGCCGCCCACCGGGGCAGGCAAACACCTCAGGGGGATCACGGTCGCGGAGCAGCCGACGGGTCGACTGAGGCATGGGGGGAATCATGGTCGCGTTCCACGCGTCCGCGTTGGACGGCGTCGCCCGCAACCCGGCCCTGCCGACACCGTTGCCGCCGCGTTTGCCCGCCGTTGGCGGCGGCGGTGACGGTCCGCCCCGGCACGCCCTCCAGCGGGCCGGACTTCCCGAGCCGGCCGTCGTGGTGGTGATCCTGGCTCACCCGAACCCCGGCGCTCGGATCGACCTCGCGATGAGCGCCAGGGCCGAGCCCGAGCAGTGGTCCCGGGGCCCGTGGACAACCCCTCCCCCACGGTGTCGGCCGCTCTCGCGTACGGGCCCGACAGATCCTGGGCGAGTCATGAGCGACCGGTGCCCGGGGCGGTCCTGAGGCCGTCACTCAGGTCCTGCAACGCGGTGACCAGGTTCCGGCCGTCCTCGTTGACGGGTGCCAGGCGGTCGATCACGGCCCGGCTGCGGGCAGTGTCGTCCGCGTTGATACGTTCCATGATCTGGGCCAGTGTCGACCTCAGCCGGGCCTGGTGGCGTACGTGATGGCTCTCGACCGCGTCGACCAGGAGCCGTCCCTGGCTTCGCGCGACGTCCTCGAAGGCGACGCGCGCCTGCTTCACCTGCTCGTCGATCATGTCTTTGCGTTCCTGGCGCGCCTTGTGGACCTTGGACTCGCGGTCCTTGACCAGGTCCGTGACCTTGGCGATGGCGATGGCCGCGACCACGGCCGCTCCCGCCGGAACGGCGATGGTGGCGAGGCTGAGGCTGGTCGTCAGCCATACGGCGCCGCCCGCGATGGGACCGGCGACGCTGACGGTGTTGGCCACGGTCTGCACCAGGCCGTAGACGGTCAGGGGCCGGCGACCGTCCGTCCGCATCGGGAAGTGGCTGGTGTCCAGCGGTTCGGGTGTGACCAGGTGTGCGTCGGTCTCCAGTCCGAGGTCCGCCCGCAGCAGCCGGCGGGCGTTGCCGTCGAGGCTCCGCAACTCGATCTCCCAGAGCGTCGCGGGGCCCTCGGGCGCGGTCATCCAGCGGCTGAACACCTGGACCTGACGCACATCGATCTCGTTGACGTGCTCGGCGCTCAGATTGCCCTCGTCGATCAACGGGTCGAGTTGCCGGTGGAGTTCGTCGGCGAGTTCGCCGAACGGCTTCTGCGCCGCGCGGATCCTGCGCTGCATCTCACGGTCGAGTTCTGTCCGAATGCCTTCCAGGGAACGCTCCGCGCCCTCCACACGGTCGCGGAGTCCGTCCCGCTGCGCCTCCAGGTCCCCCACGGCCACCTGGTGAGTGTCGAGCGTGTCGGCGACATCGCGCTGACGGCGGCGGACCAGCCAGCGCGCCTCGTCGGCCACCTTGAGCAGGTGCACGTTCCCGGCGCCGGACTCCATCAGTTCCCGGAGACGGTCGCGCAGCGTTTCCATGCCGCTGAGGCGCCTGAGAGAGCCTCCGTCCTCGCCGTGGGCGTCCTTGTAGTCAGCCTCGACCTCCCAGGCGGCCGAGACCGGCAGGAAGCCTTCTCCGATGAACCGTCCGCCCTCGCCCCCAAAGTGCGTGCTCAGATACTCGTTGTTGGTGGCCAGCACACTCTTCCAGGCAGCCCGGCCCTGCTCCCGCTGGGTGGCCAGGTCGATCCCCGTGAGGACCCACAGCACCCGCTTCGCGGCGTTGCCGTGCATGTGGTGAGCGTAAAGGTCCCTGATGAGCTGGAGTTCGTTGGAGGTCAGGGCCGAGGTCGCGTGGCTCACGTAGACGAAGCAGTCGGCCTCCCCCCACGCCTCGCGCATGATGAACTCGTGCTCCTCGATCGGCGATTCCGAGCCCGGCAGGTCGAAGAGCTTGACGGGCAGACGGCACTCGGAGAGGAGCACCTCGATCGCCTCCACACGGCGGTTGATGTGCTCGCGCATGCGGTTGGTGACGTCGCCGTCGGCCGCTCCGTAAGCGCCCACCACGGCGGGAGGCAGGTCAACGCCGATCTCCTCCACCTCACCCCCCGCGAAGCGCACCCGCAGCAGAGCCCTGCCCTCGAACCCGTCCGACCGGCCCTCACCGACAGGGATGACGGTGCTGGGGCAGGCGGTGGTCGGACGCGCCGACGACGGAAGGACTCCGAGGTACTCGGCCGAGGGCATGCCGTCCTCGTCGGTGATCGGAACGTACTCCAGTCCGCCCTGCACGCCGCTGATCAGGAAACTCTTACCGGATGACTGTCGGCCGAGCAGGGCCACGTTGAGCATGGTCGACAGGGCGCGGGTACGCAGGGCTTCCAGTCGGGCGATGTCCCCGGCCAGTCCCTCCCGGTCGGGGAGGAGGTCGCGGACACCCTCCTCCGCGCGCAGCCAGCGCTCACAACGGCCCAGCAGGTGCTTCAACTCGTCCCGTACTTCTTCGACCGGCGTCATCTCTCCCTTGTACCGCGGAAAGTCGCACACCCGCTCCCGAAAGAATCAGAATGCCCGGCTCCGGACCGAACTTTGATAAACCCGCGGTCGGTTCGTGCCGCGGTTCGCTCTCCTCCGACGGAAAATGCCCTTCCGTGACCACTCGGCGGGACAGAGAATTACAAGTTCCGGCCCATCCGGACCGCCCAACCTCCCAGGCCTGACCAGCGCCCCGGCAAGGGCAGGGGTACGCACCGGGCCCGGAAGTGAGATATCTCGGTACCGCCGCGGCACAGGATGTCCGCGCTGCACGATGACACCTTTTCAGTAATCGAAAAGTCCTGCACGATGACGTCGTCGATGAAGTGACCCTCGAACGCGTCGTCGGTGAGCTCGCCCGCCATCCAGAGTTCCCCGGCCCCGCCCCGGGCCCACGCTCTGGTGAAGCGGCACTCCGTCAGCTCCCGCCCAGTCAGGCCGCCTGGAGTACCTCGCAGGGGCAGTGGCAGAATTCCACACGAGTTCGTGGTCCACGGCCCTGCTCGAACGGGTGGCGGCTTCGGTGACCTTCTCCCAGGAGCCGTACTTCACGTAGAGCTGGCCCGCCGTCGGGCCGAGCGGGTTGCCGTACTTCTTCTGGTTACGTGCCTCCAGTTCCGCGACCTGTTCCCGGGTCATGCCGGCGCGTACGACGCCCTTGGCACCGTTGCGCATCTGGACCAAGGTGCGAGCGATGTCCTCCTCCGAGCGCCCTTCGGCACGCATGGCGCACTCCTTGCGCTCCATGTCCTCAAGGAGCTGGTGGTAGGGCATCCGCTGGTCGCGGGCGACCTCGCGTTCCTGCGGAGTCTCGCTCCGGATCAGACAGACGACCGGTTCCGGGCTGGTGCAGGGGCCGGGGCCCCGGGGAGACAGGGGCGACGATGACCGAACCGCGGCCGGCGGACGCAGACTGAGCAGTGGCATGCGCTCCTCGTCGAGGTGGACCACGACGACACCGAAGATGACGGGGCCGAAGTACGCCTCCTCTGGGCCGACTTCACTCCGCGGAGTGAAGCAAGCGTACGAGAGCCGACGAACCCGTGTGTGGAGCCTCCGGGCCGAGAACACCGGTGGGAGGCCTCCTTGCCTGCTGCCGAGGACCAGTGCGGGCGTCACCATCAGCGCTCGCCCAGCTCAACACTCCGTGCGGATGTCCTGGAAATCAGGCCCGCGACCACGCCGCCTCGGCCGTTCCGGGGTGACACCCCGAGCGGCTCCGCCCCGTGCCGGTACACGGCGGCACCCGTGCGAGGGCACGCCGTTCCAGAGTTCGGGAACGGCCGCGACATGCAAGGGAGGCGGAGCAGTTGTGGTGCGACGCGCAGGAAGGCTCACCAGTATCAAGCCCGGGATCGCCGACACCGGCGGTCCGGCCTGCCCAGCCCCCCCTCGACCGCCGCGCCGACGCCGGATCCTCGCCCGCCTCCAGACGCGCATGGTCGATCCGGTCCGCTTCTGAGTTGCCGGCCCTCCCCCAGAGCAGTACGGATGTGGACAGCCGCTCATGCGTAGTAGCTAAGGATCACCAGCAACGCCGTGCATTCCGCGCAGAGTTGAGCAGCGAGCGCGACCTGCCGTACCCGCAGGGCAGGCGCGGCCAGGGCGACGACGAACGCCACGGCACCGATGCAGGCGCTCCAGACGAACAGCCACCCGGGCAGCCCCTTGGCGCACTGCACCCCGTACGTCACGCAGCCCGACACCCGCTCAGATGACAAGAGCAGCAGGCCTGCCGCCAGGACGGCCGGGACGAAAAGCGCGGCCGACAGACCGGCCCAGAGGCGGGAGCGGTCCCTTCCCGTGGCCGTCGCCGGGGCCGGAGGCGTCGCAGAAGGAGCAGTGGTTGCGTTCATGCCCTGATCGAACACGGTCTGCAGGTCCGGCACAGCCGCCCTGCTACTCACCAGCAGATGCGCACCGTACTCAGACGGCGTCAGCCGGGCGAGAGGTGGCTCAGCCTCGATCCGCACCGGGACGAACACGCATACCTCGACGCCCACCGGCACCGCCGGGACGCTCGGAGAACGACCGACCCTCCAGCGAACTGCCCGGCCACGCGACGATCACTAAGCCGCCGCCGGTCCGGGCGCTTCGAGGGGCAGGATGGTTGTCGCGTCCCTGGAGGCGCCCGGGTGTGGCCTTTCGTGACTGTCAGATGGTGGGGTGCTGGTCACGGACCGGTCTGAGCGACTCGAGCAGCGATGCCATGTGCAGGATCGTCGACTCCGAGTGCCAGTTGGCTGCCGGCTGCACACCGATCGGCATGCCGTCGCTGCGCGTGCCGAACCGCATGGACAGGGCTGGGGGCCCGGTCAGGTTGAACGGAATGGTCGCCGCTCGCCACCCGCTGCTACGACATCATCAGCACCGGCCGCAGCGACTCCGTCGACACCGTCGCCGAACAACTGCGCGCCCTGGGCGCCACCGTCCACCCGCTCCGCGCCGACCTGAGCGCCTACGACGGCGTCGAGAACCTGTGGAAGCAGGTCGAGGAGATCGGCCGACCCCTGGACGTCGCCCTCCTCAACGCCGGGATGAACATCGGCGGCGCCTTCGCCACCGACATCGACGCCGAACTCAAGCTCGTCGTCCTGGACGTCAACGCCGTCGTCCACCTCGCCAAGCACGTGGTGCCCGGCATGCTGTCCGGGGCAAGGGACGCATCCTGATCACCTCTTCCATCTCCGCCGCCATGCCCACGTCGGCAAGGACCACGCCGTCGGAGGCGACAAAGCCACCAAACGGCAGGCGTTCCTCAACCGCTTCCTCCCCGAGCACGTCAGGGCCCGCCGCCAGGGAGCCGACGCCAAGCCGTAACCAGCCGGAAGGCGCCACGGGCCGGGTGAGCCACGGTGCCAGCGATGCGGTCAGGCAGCAGCCGCGACGCCGCCCTCCGCAGACGCCGTACGCGTTGCCCTCCGGTAGGCGTCGTGGGCAAGCCGGTCAGCGGGGAGGGGGCGTCGGGGCAGGGGTGTGACGGCTCGTGCATGAGCAGCAGTCCGCAGGGGGCGGCCGGATGAGCATTACTACTGGCCGCGGCCGTCGGTGAGCGTGGTGGTGGCGTCCCTGCGTGCCCGTTGGCCTGTGTCAGTTGCCCTGCCTGTTCGACATCCCATGGGTGATGAGACTGAGTGCGCCGGCGAGTTGTTCACGGTGCCGACGCAGGATTTCGGGAGTGATACCGGTGTCCGCCGTGTCGTCGGCGAGCCGGTCGGCCGCCACTTTGAGTACGGCGTCCACGGCCGCGGCCCGCGCGCGGACCTCAAACGATTCGGCAGGCATAGCCAACCGTTCCGCCAGCACCTCGGCGAATGTGTCCTCCGCGCGCTCCCGGAGCATGAGGTAGGCGGCACGCAGCGCAGGTTCGTCACGGGTCAGCCGCACCACGGCGTGAACTGCCTCGATGTCCGCGCTGGACGAAGATTCGAAGAGGGGCCGGTACGCCGCTCGCAGGTGCTCTGTGAGGTCCGTCTCGGCCGGCCAAGCGTGCAACACCTCACGGAAGGCGTCGACCACCTTCGTCAGCAGCGGCTCCACGCAGCTTTCCTTGGCGCGGAAGTGGCGCCACAGCGTGCGTTCGGAGACTCCGGCCGCCCGCGCGATCTGTTCGCCCGAGGTGGCGGCCACGCCCTGCTCGGCGAAAAGCCGAACCGCGTGGCGGGAGATATCGAGGCGCTGCGCTTTGCGTTGCTCGTCGCTCACCGGCGGTCGCCCTCGGCGAGGTGCGTGGCCGCCGCTCTGTCTGAATTCCTCCATCGGGCGATCTTAGACACGCCTGTCGGCGTGGGGATTGGCCTGAACTTTATTGGCAGTGACTGCCAACAAAATGTTACGGTCGGGCTACGGGAAGATCACCGAAGGAGAGCCATGAGCGTTGCCGCCGAGCGTCCGCAGCTGCCTTTCACCCGCCCCAACGTCCTCGATCTCGCTCCCCTGTACGAGGTGCTCCGTCGGGAGGCGCCCATCGCACCGGTCACCACACCGGCCGGAGATCCCGCCTGGCTGGTCACCCGCTTCGCGGAGGTCCGCGACCTACTCGGCGACAAGCGGCTCGGCCGCTCCCACCCCGAACCGGAACGGGCGTCACGCATCACCAGCGCCGCGGTCCAGGAAGGCCCCTCGGGCAACCACGACACCGAGGAGGCCGACCACACCCGGATGCGCCGACTGCTCACCCCCGCATTCTCGGCCAAGCGGATGACCATGCTCTCCGAGCATGTCCAAGACCTGGTCGACGGCTGTGTCGACCAACTGCTCGCCGAGCACGCCGCCGCCCCTGACGGCGTCGTCGACCTGCATGCCGGACTCGCCTTCCCGCTCCCGGTCGCGGTCATCTGCCGGCTGCTCGGGGTGCCCGAGAGCGAGCACCCGTACTTCGCCTCACTGTCGGAGCGCATGGCCAATTACGCCATCGGCGAGGAGGCTCACCGCGCGCGGGACGAGTTCAACGCCTACATGACCGCTCTCGCGGAGACCAAGCGCACACATCCCGGCGAGGACGTCATCTCCGACCTCGTCCGCGCGCAGAGCACCGACCCGGACTACGAGTACGACGAGATGGTCCGGCTCTGCGTCGGGCTTCTGTTCGCCGGGCACGAGACCACCGTCAACCGCATCGGCCTGGGCACGCTGTTCCTGCTCACCCGCCCCGACCAGTGGCGGGCGCTGACCGCCGACCCGGCCGGCAGGGTGAACGCCACCGTCGAGGAGATCATGCGCATGGGCGCGCCCGGCGACCTCGGCCTGCTCCGCTACGCCCACACCGATGTCGACGTCGCCGGCGTCACCATCCGCCGCGGTGACGCCGTGATCCTGTCGGTCAACTCCGCCAACCGCGACCCGTCCGTCTACACCGCCGCCGAGACGTTCGACCCCGACCGCGCCGAACACACCCACCTCGGCTTCGGCCACGGCATGCACTTCTGCATCGGCGCCAGCCTGGCCCGCGTGGAACTGCGCATCGTCTTCGCCACCCTCGCCCGCCGCATGCCCGACCTCCGCCTCGCCAAGGACATCGACGAACTGGAGGTCCGCACCACCCTCACCGGTGGCGTCACCGAGCTACCCGTAACCTGGTGAACACCCCCTGAACACCATCAAGTCGCCCGTGCACCACCCGCGCGACCATCACTGCCGCGACGTGAGCAAGCCCAGGCTCGCGGCATTCCGGTCGGTTCCGGATGCTGCTTTCGCAGTCCCGAACCACCCAACCGAACTGCACTGTTGAGCCCGGCAGCGAGATCGTCACCGATTCAGCCCGGCATGCGGAACGACCGGTGGCCTTACGGCTCCTGCGCCGTTCCGTGCCGCGCTGCGAGATCGGCGACGACTCGCCGCAATCCCCCGAACAGCATCAGGCACGAGACATGGACAAGGAACTTCAGCAGCGGGACGAGCGACCCGTCTTCGTCGAACACCACGTCTCCAGGACATTGACGTCGGAGGGGAAACTGCCTGTTGACGACGACGGCGGCGTGGTCGGCTCGGTGCGCCGGGCCTGCTGTCTCTGTCACCGCGTACATCACTGATGACCCCACTTTCCCTCCACCGCGCGTGTGCTTGGCCTGCACAACGAGCCAGCCGCGGTGATCAGGCCACCGATGACGTCGGCGGCCTCATCCCCTGGTCAGGGCCGGGCTCGGGTGCGGGAGCCTTGACCAGACCAGGCTGCGGTTCTTGAGGCCTTCGCTCGCGATCACGTCACAGTCGCTGTCCCAGAGGCGGCCGGCCATCTGATGAGCCGGGCGCTCCGGCGTCCAGCCCGCCGGAGATGTACTGCCACCGGGCGATACTCGATGCGATCCCCTACCTGGTCGGCAAAGGCGTCAAGTGGCGGGCCATGCCCGCGGACATCCCACCGCGTCCGAGCTCGGGGAATCCCGCGAGCCGCGATGAGTCCTGCGGCGTCCGACGGTCGTACTCTCGAACCAGTTACCGAGGAGGACTTCTGATGCGCAGCGTGACCTATTCGATGAACGTCTCACTTGACGGCTACATCGTCGGGCCGGACGGCGGCTTCAACTGGACGACACCCGACGAGGAGGTCTTCCGCTCCTGGATCGACGAGATCCGGCAGGTCGGCGTCCACCTGCTGGGACGGCGACTGTACGAGACGATGCTGTACTGGGAGACCGCCGACCAGGATCCGTCGCTCGACGACTCAAGGCTTGAGTGGGCCGCGCTCTGGAAGCCGCTGCCCAAGGTGGTGTTCTCCACCACGCTGTCGGCGGTGCAGGGCCATGCCCGCCTGGCCTTCGGCGGTCCGGCGGAGGAGATCGAGCGGTTGCGAGCCGAGCCGGGGGCGGGCGACATCGCGATCGGCGGCGCGGGGCTCGCCGCCGAGGCCGCGGCGTCGGGGCTCATCGACGAGTACCGGCTCAGGGTCTACCCGGTGCTGGTCGGCGGTGGCATCCCGTTCTTTCCCCGGAGCGAGCGCCGGGTGGATCTCGAACTCGTCGAGACCCGCACCTTCGACTCGGGAGTGGCCTACCTCCGCTACCGCGTGACGCGCTGAGTCACGAGCTACGCGCTGGTGAAGCGGAGGAGGGGACGTAGTCCTTCTCCACTCCACCGTCCTGGCGTCAGCGCAGTGCCCTCACCCATGACATCACCTTCGAGTTGACGAGGGATCACTCCTATGCCCGACGCCCGGCCCCCGGTGCTCCTCGACGAGTCCTTCCAGGCAGATCCCCACGCCTCGTACGCTGCTTTACGCGGTACACCCGCGCCCCTGCGGGCTCTTGCCCCGGACGGAGCACCGGTGTGGCTGGTCACCGGCTACCACGACGTACGCGCTTCGGCAGCGGACCCGAGGCTCTCGCTCAACAAGGTCCACGCGGGGACCGCCGGCCGCCACGGTGATTCCATGCCATCCGAGTTGGACACGCATCTGCTCAACACCGACCCGCCGACCCACACCCGGCTCCGCTCTCTGGTCAACAGCGCGTTCACCGGACAACGAACCGAGCAGTTCAGGCAGTCCATTCAGGCAGTCACCGATCAGCTCCTGGACCGCATGGCCGCACGCGGCGGCCATGCGGACATCGTGGCCGACCTGGCCACACCACTGTCACTCACTGTGATGAGCAACCTGCTCGGCATCCCGGAGAACGACCGCACGGATTTCCGGAGCTGGACGGACACACTGCTCAGTCCGGCGCCCGACGCCGCTGTGCGGTCGCGTGAGGCCATGAGGGAGATGCACCATTTCCTCGCCGATCTCATCGAGCGCAAAATCCAGCGCGAACAGGATGCTCCCGGTGACGACCTGCTGTCCGCGCTCATCGACGAACACACCCACCCGGGCGGCCCCGGCCTGAGCAGGGCAGAGCTGGTCTCCATGGCCTTCCTTCTCCTCTTCGGCGGCTACCACAACTCCGCCGGCCTGATCTCCACCACCGTGCTGGCCCTCCTCTCCCACCCCGTTCACCTCGCTGCTCTGCGCAGCGGGGAACTGGCCATGGACCGGGTCACGGAAGAGGCGCTGCGCTGGAACTCCCCCGCGATGCTGGCCGTCCGGCGGTTCGCCACCCAGGACACACGGATCGGCGAGGCGGCCATCTGCAAGGGGGAACGCGTCTGGCTGGCCTGGGCCTCGGCCAACCGCGATCCGGACCGGTTCGTCACGCCCGAGACCTTTGCTCCCACGCGTGACACTCGTGGGCACCTTGCCTTCGGCCACGGCCCCCACTACTGCCCCGGTGCTTCCCTCGCACGGCTGGAGAACGAGATCGCCGTGACCAGTCTGGTTCGCCGGTTTCCGGAGCTGTCGCTGGCCGGCCCTGTCAGCGCGTTGCGGTGGACCACGTCGCTGCGCAACAGGAGCCTGCGCGAACTGCCCGTCTCCGAAGCGCGGGATTCCGTACGGTCCATGACCTGGCCGGTGTCAGATCCGGCGCAGCGCGGACCACTGCAGGACGGCGAAACCGGCGACGGTCAGCGCCTGCACCGGGATCCAGACCGCACCGGCCGTGGTCGGTTCGAACCAGAGCAGCAGCGCCGCGACACTGAGGACGGCCCAGAGCAGATTCGCCTCGACGACGACCTTCACCGGTAGCCGCGGGGCCTGCCGACGGTTCGCGAGAAAACCGACCCCAGCCGCGAACAGAGTGAGAAAAACGCCCACTCCGAACAGGAAAGTGCCGTCGATCCCGAGCAGCCGGCCGAGCGGCCCGGACGCCGTGACGTACGCCAGTCCGTTGACCCCGGTGACCGTGGCGTCGAGAGCGAGAAAACGGCGCAGCATCGCCTGTGGCTCAGTGGTGCGGGAAATTCCGGCGAGCAGGGTTACGGACATGGCGAATCGGCCTCCATCGAGGTCACACGGGCTGGTCGAGGAAGTGGAACTCGGACGGAGTGCGCCGCCCGAGTTCCCGTTCCGTAAGAGTGCCCGGCCACACCGGAAGCGTCGATTACGTACGAGGTAATGCCGCCCGCCCGCTCCGGGCCACCTGGACCGGTTGACGATCATCGAAGACGCCGCCAGGCGCGCGGGTGTGATGGGAGGCGGACCATTCATCTGGTGACAGGTCCAGCAACTACCGCGGGAATGCATCACCAGGTGAAGAACACTCCCCCTGTGAGCTGGGCCCGTCAGCCGTTCGGATACAGCTCCGCCCCCAGCCTCGTCTTCAGCATCGTCCACTGCGCGGTCATGTCGTGCACCAGATAGAGGTCACGGCGCCTCGTCCAGATCTGCCCGGACTCGGGATCGTAGGTGCCCGGCATCTCGAAGCCCTCCGGCGCGAACGCCTCCATGTTGCGCCCCCGCGTGGTCAGCACACAGCGCTTGACGTGGTCACGGAATCCGACAACGCCGGCCCTCCCGAGACCACCAGGGTTCCCCTTGCGCGCCTGCTCGATCTGCGCGGCGACCCCGTCGGTGCTCAGATACGTGATCGTGCCGTCCGCCGCGATCTCCGGCTCGATGGAAACAACCTGGGACATCCGGTACTTCGACTCCAGGAACCGCGCGATCTCCCACTGCGCGAACACCGGCACGGTACGCCTCGCCCTGATACGGGCGATCGTATCGGCAAGCTGCTCGTTCACCGGACCCGGCTCGTAGAGCACCTTGGCCGGATCCCCGCCGCCCGCGGGCGCACGGTTACCGAACGCGTAGCCGACAAGGAAGTCGAACGTCTCGACCCGCGCGGTGGGCGGGGACCAGTCGAAGCCGATGTCGTAACTCCAGGGTGCCACACGCCGCGCCGTGGCCCCGTCCTCCAGCTCCCCGGCCAGCGCGGTCACCATGTCCCGCTCAAGGCGGGTCCCGCCAACGCCCGGGTGGTGCGCGGCGTCCCGGGCGTAGGCCGGCGTGGCCCCGAACAGGACCGGTGCGCCCGCCGCCGCGGACAGCGCGGCGGTGAACTTACGTCGCTCCACGATGATGTGACCTTTCTCGTGCTCGAAGTACCCCTCATGGGAATCAACGCCGGCTCATACTCCGGCCGGGGTGAACAGGATGTCCTTCGCACGAACCATGGAAAAACCCTGATGAATCCCCCGCCACGGCCCGGAACACGTGGCAACGGACCAACCGGTCCGGGCCCCGGAGGCGGCATGCCCCCCCACGCGCAGCTCTTGCGAGGAGTTGGCCGAGGACCAGGAAAACGGTATGCCCGAGCCTGGAGTGACCTGCCAGACTCCGCGATACGGCTTGTCGCAGCAGCCGCGTTCGAACGAGGCGAGGACGGAAGGTTTCCGAGTGAGTGACTGCCCCTTCTGCTTGATCGGCCAAGGCGAGATCGACGCGGACCTGGTCGCCTACCGGTCGAAGAACGTCTTCGTCATCCCCACCCTCATGCAGCGGGCGAACAACCCAGGTCACACCCTGGTGCTGCCGCTCACTCACGTGACCGGCCTGCATAAGGCCCGAAGTGACCTTCTGCAGGAAGTCTTTGAAGTCGTCGCGAGAGTGTCGACCGCGATGAAAGACGCCTACCGAGCTGTCGGAACCACGATCACGCAGAACAACGACATACCCGGTCAGGTGCTTCACCACCTGCACGTCCACGTCATCCCACGCTTCGACGGAGATGCCTTCCAGATGCCCGATCCCGGAGTGTCCGAAGCACCGCGCGACGCTCGGCTTGCCCGCGCTTCCCTGTTGCGAAGGGCCCTGACATCCTGAGCAAGTGCTCTTGATCTGCCCGGCTCAGCCATCACCCGCAGCGGGGCTCGTCCTGCCGGGTCCGGAACACGGCAGTCAGCCGACGGTGGGACCCGAACTCCTCATGTCGGCTCTCATCTCCGCCTCTGCAGCCAGCGGAGGGAAGCCAGTCCCAGCGCGCTCATCATCTCCACCAGGTTCCGGTCCGCCTCCGCTCCTGCAGATGCGACGATCCGGAGCAGGAAGCCGGAGTGCGCGGCCAGCATGACGTCGATCCGCTCCCTGTCCGCGGTGCGGGTGAGGGGATGGCGTGCGGCGAGTTCCTGGGGGTCCGCGCCGCTGAGCGAGGCGCTCGACAGCAGCGTCACCGTGTCGCAGAACGGCGCGCCGATCCATGCGTGCGGCCAGTCGACGACGTAGACCTGCTGGTCGTGGACCATGATGTTGAACGGGTACAGGTCACCGTGTTGCAGCGTTCCGCCCGCCAGGGCCTGTGGGGCTTGTGCCTCCAGGTCGGCCAGGTCGGTGAGGTGATCGGCCGCCCAGGGGGCCATCCTGCGCAGCTGGTCGACCGGCGGGCCGCCCTTCTCGGCCAGTGCCTGCCAGCCACCGAGTCGCGGCTCGGACAGCAGCGTGCGGTCGACCGGCGACGGGGTCAAGGCTTCGGTCAGCTCGGCGAGTGCGGCGAGGACCCGGTCGAGTTCGGCGGCGCGCCAGGGCTGCGCGGGCAGCCGTCCTCGGATCTCCTCGTAGACCCCCGCAACCCAGACACCATCGTCGTAGGCGTCCAGCAGCCTGGGCGTCCACGCGGTGGCGAGCTGCCGCGTGACGGCGATCTCCCTGCGGTGGAAGGCGGACACCGCCGGAGCATGCTCCGCACTCGCCGCCTTCACGAACACCCGGCGACCGTCGGTCAGCGTCAGCAGCGAAGTCACGCCTTCCGAGAATCCACCGGGCTGCCCGGCCGCCGCGACGACCTCGGCACCGAGCAGGCGCTCGATGCCGGCCGCGACATCCTGCGGCACCGCGTTCCACGCGATCCGGCGGGTTCCCGTCTGCTGCGGCAACCCGGCGGGCCCAGTACCGTTCCGCGTCTCGCGGGAACTCTCTGAAATCATCCTGCTCCTCAGGGTGCGGTGTGCGAGCCTCGTCGTCGGGACTTCCGGGCTCGCTTGCGCTGGGAGCGGCTGTCGGCGAGAGGGGAAGGTGGACGGGGCGGGGCCAGACGTTGGGGCTGAGCGTGAGAGTGAGTGCGCCGGGCGGAGGGACTCGTACGGGGACGCCGATGACGCGGGGACGGATCTCACCGCGCGGAGTTGCGCGAGCTCGGGGTGGCAGCTCCGGCGGACCGGAGGCTCAGTAGCCGCCGAAGCCTCCAATGTATCCACCACCGCCGTGGTCCCCTCCGATGCCTCCGTAGTCGCTGCCGTGGGAGCCGTACGCACGGCGCGGAGCCGGCGGGGGCGGCGGGGGCGGCACCTGCTGCGGGGAGCGCCAGTGGCGCACGGTGACGGTGGCCCACCAGACCTCGAAGGGTATGGGGTCGTCCGGAGTCGAGCACTCCCCCTCCACGCGCTCCATCGCCGCTTCCTCCCATCGCACGTTCGTCAGGCCCAACTCCTCCCGGAGTCTGTACAGTTCCCGCTCCAGAGAGCACGCCGACAGCGGTTGCGCGGACTGACGCGAGGAAGCCGGCAACGGCTGCCCGGTAGGTACGTCGTGCCGGTACGCCAAGATCTCCGTCCCACCCCGCTCCTCGTCACCGGCGACCGCCCAACCCCACACCTGCCGCCGCGCCAGGTCGTAGCAGCGGACCACACGGGCCTCGGCTACCCGGCGTCGCGCCTCCGCTTCCGCCCGTTCGCCAGCCCAGCGGCGCTCGCTCTCCTCCCGCTCCCGCCGCGCCTGCTCCGCCTCGGTGGCCAGGCGCCGCTCGATCTCCGCGCGTACCGGCGCGTAGCGCTCCTCGGCACCTGCCGCCGCTTCACGGAACCGCTCCGCCGCCCGCTCCTTCCGCCGCGCCGCGCCCGGTAGGTGGCGGCCTCTTCCCCGGACGACCGCCCGGTACGCACCGTCCGCCTCCCGGACCGCGGCGGAGAACTGGTCCGCGGCCGCCCGCCACTCGTCCTGCTCGGCCCGGGTGCCCCGGACGGCGGTCCAGCCGAGCATGCCCTGGTGCGAGCGGCCGACGGGGTGGTACGAGCACCCCGTCCGGCCCAGCGGCTCGGGGTAGAACCTCACCTCGGGCACGTTGATCACCAGGAGCCGCTGTCCGTCGTCGACCATGAGACGCTCACCTCCCCACCGACCAGGGTCCCCCGTCCCGGGCGTAGAGGGAACAGCCGGGCACACGCGAGAGCTTGACGAGCGGCCCCACCATCTGCCGCCCTCTCAGCAGAGTCCCCGGCCGGCCCCAAGAGCCTGCGTCACGGGACATCGCCGAGGCGTATCAGCACCGGTCAGCGATATCCGTTGTGCTGCGGTGATGACCACGGGCGCCCCGTGCGGATCACGGGATCCTGCGGTGCCCGGGGTCAGACGTCGCCGTTGAGCATGGCTGCCGTCAGGATGTCGCCGGCGACGCCCCAGCCGCCGTCGACGACTTCGTCGACGAGCACGACGGTGGTGGGGCGGGCCCGCTCACCGTAGATCTCCGCATACAGGTCGGTGGTGCGCTCGACGATCTTCTTCTTGTCCTCGGCGGTGAGGGTGCCTGCGGGGACCTTGAAGTTGGCGAAAGGCATAGTGGTCTCTCCTGGGAGTGGGCTCTTTGCGGGCGCGGACGTATCTGTTGGTGCCGGTGTCGGTGGTCGTAGGACGGCCGGGGGGGGGGATCGCGCCACGCTTGCGGCTGCCCGCTCACACCATGCCTCCGTTGGCCCGCAGGATCTGGCCGTTGATCCAGTGCCCCTCGGCGCTGCTGAGGAAGGCGACGACGCGGGCGATGTCCTGCGGGGTGCCCAGCCGCTCCAGGGGCGGGGTCTTGGCGAGCTGCTCGATCTGTTCGGGTGTCTTGCCGTCGAGGAACAGATCCGTGGCCGTGGGGCCGGGCGCGACGGTGTTCACGGTGATGTCCCGGCCGCGCAGCTCACGGGCGAGGATCAGCGTGATCGACTCGACAGCGCCCTTGCTCGCCGCGTACGCGCCGTAAGCGGGGAACTGGGTGGCCACCACGGAGGTCGAGAACGCCACGAACGAGCCACCCGCACGCAGTCGCCGGGCGGCACTCCGGGCCACGACGAACGTGCCACGGAGGTTGGTGCGCAGCACGGCGTCGAGTACCGCGAGGTCGAGGTCGGCGATGGGTGACAGGGCGAGTCGGCCGGCCGCGTTCACGACGACGTCGACGCCGCCGAATTCCTGCTCCGCCCGGTCGAACAGTGCGGTGACGGCGTTCTCGTCCGCCACGTCCGCCCGTACGGACACTGCCCGGCCACCGGCGGCGGTGATCGCTGCCACCGTCTCCTCGGCGGCCGCCGCGTCGCGGGCGTAGTTCACCACGACGGCCAGCCCGTCCCTGGCGAGCCTTTCGCAGACGGCCCGGCCGATGCCGCGCGATCCGCCGGTCACTACGGCAACCCGGGAGGCTGCCGATGCTGCTGCCGACGCGTGAGCTTGGTGGTTCGTAGTCATGTCCTCCACGATGCGCGGTCCTGACCAGGGCAACCAGGGGATGTCATCCCCTGGGTCCGTGACCTGGCCGAGCGCAGAATGGGGTGCATGGGTTCTGCGAAGTACACCGAACTGGGCACCTTTCTGCGGTCGCGGCGTGATCGCCTCCGCCCGGGCGACGTCGGGCTGCCGGCCGGGCCCCGGCGCCGCGTACCCGGGCTGCGCCGTGACGAGGTCGCCCAGCTCGCGGGGGCGTCGGTCGACTACTACAACGAACTCGAACGCGGAGCCGGATCCCAGCCCTCCGAGCAGATGCTCGCGGCGCTCGCCAGGGCCCTGCGCCTGAGCGCCGACGAACGCGACTATCTGTTCCGCCTTGCGGAGCGCCCGATGCCCGTACGGGGCGGAGCCGCCTCGCACGTGCACCCCGGCATGCTCGATCTCCTCGATCGCCTGACATCGACACCGGCGCAGGTGATCACCGACCTGCATGTCACTCTCGTGCAGAACCCGCTCGCGGTGGCCCTGCTCGGAGATCAATCCGGGTTCCGGGGCGCTCGGGCCAGCTTCGTCCACCGGTGGTTCACCGATCCCGACGCCCGGCGCCTCTACCCCGAAGCCGATCACGGGGCCCAGTCCCGCGCCTTCGTCGCCGATCTACGCGCTGCCGCCGCCCGGCGGGACGCCAAGGACACCGAAGCCAGCTCCATGGTCAGTTTGCTGCTCGACGCCTCCGCCGAATTCGCCACACTGTGGGCCGACCACGACGTGGCGTTCAGGCGGGACGACCGCAAGCGCCTCAACCACCCCGTAATCGGCCTGATCGAGGTCAACTGCCTCAATCTGTTCAGCGAGGACGGCCGGCAGCGACTGCTCTGGTTCACCCCCGCCTTCGGCACGGACAGCGCCGACCTCCTCAGCCTGCTCTCGATCATCGGCACCCAGGAAATCGCCGGGCCGGCACTCGAAAACCCTGCCAACTGAACGGTTCCGGCGTGCACAGTGTGGTCACGCACGCCGCTACGACTGATCAATATGTGGGGAGAGGCTCCGTGCCGGAGGGCGTTGCGGCGGGTGAGGTGGCCGGGGGCGCCGGCTGCGGCGTGCGCGCTGTGGCCGAGGGATGGTGCCCGTCCGGCGTCAGGCTGGTCAGGAGGAGATCGACGAGGCGGTGGAGGCCGGTGGCAGGGTGTGTGGGGCGGAAGGAGGCTATGGCGGCGAGGCAGACGCGCACGTCGTCCATGCGGATGTCGGGGCGGACGACGCCGGCCGCGCGGGCGCGATCGACGAGCTGGTGCAGCGCCTGTGCCTGCTCGCGGCGGTCGGAGGCGAAGGCGGCGGCCGCCGGGTGGGAGCCGAACAGAGCCTCGTTCAGCCCGCGGTCCTGCAACCGGTGCTCCGCGAAGCGGCGGACGGTACCGCTGAACGCGCGCCAGGCGTCCGGCTCGTCGAGGGCGGTCCGCATGTCCGCGCGGCACGCGGCGACGTGCTCGGCCAGCGCCGCGGTGATGAGGTCGGCACGTGTGGGGAAGTGGCGGTGGACCGTGGCGATGCCGAGGCCGACGCGGCGGGCGATCTCTCGCATCGGCACGTCGAGCCCCTTGTCGGCGAAGGCGGCTCGGGCGGCCGTGATGATGCGCCGGCGGTTGTGCTCCGCGTCCGTTCGTGTTTTCCGAGTCACTGTGTTTCCCCTGTCTCTCGCTTCGGACCGATCCGGAGCACCTGTTCCGTATCCATGTCTACCGTGGAGCGGCGCTCGGAAGGTCCGGGCCGGAGAGGTGATCATGCGCGCAGTGCAGTTCGACCGGTTCGGTCCCCCTCACGTGCTCGGCATCGGGTCCGCGTCCGAGCCGCACGCGGGTCCGGGAGAGGTGCGCATCGCGGTCCGCACCGCCGGGGTGTCACCGGTCGACCTCGCGCTGCGGGCGGGTGACTCGCCCTCGCGCGACGGTCTGGCTCTGCCTCACATACCGGGGGTGGACGCCGCCGGGGTGATCGACGAGGTCGGCGCGGGCGTCGAGGGCTACGCAGTCGGTGACGAGGTGTTCGGCGCCGTCGATGTCGCCCGGCTGGGCGGGGCGAGCGCGCAGTGTGCGGTGCTGTCGTTCTGGGCGGCGAAGCCGACCGCTCTGTCCTGGGAAGAAGCGGGCGCCGCGGCGACGGGCATCGAGACGGCGACCCGCGCCCTGGACCTGCTGGGCTTGGCCGAGGGAACGGACACGACGCTGCTGATCGACGGCGCGACGGGCGGCGTCGGAAGTATCGCCGTCCAGTTGGCGGTGGCGCGAGGGGCCCGCGTACTCGGAACCGGCCACCCGAGCGGTCACGACTTCCTCACCGGCCTCGGTGCGGTCCCCGTCCCCTACGGACCTGGGCTGGCCGGACGGGTCCGCGCATTGGGCATCCCGCGCGTCGACCACGCCCTGGACGTGGCCGGGGCCGGCTCACTCGACGAACTCGTCACACTCACCGGCGGAGCGGAGTCGGTGGTCACGCTCGCTGACTTCACGGGCCCCGACCATGGGGTGCGCCTCTCTCTCGGTCGGTACGGCGGTCAGCCGGACGGGTGCCACGGGCTCGCGATCGCCGCGGACCTCGCTGTACGGGAACTGTTCCGTGTACCGGTCCACGCGGTCTTTCCGGCCGGCCAGGCGGCCGAGGCACACAGCGCCGCGGCGACGGGCCCGCGCCGCGGAAAGACCGTCCTCGATCTCGCCGGACTCGTCCCCGACGCGTGACGCCCGCCGCACGTCAGCGGGCGAGGCCGCCCGGCGGTCGCCCGGCCGCCGCCGCGGGCAGTTCCACGGTGACGCGGATCCCGCCGGCAGGGCGCGGGGTGAGGGTGAGTGTTCCGTCGTGTGCCCGGGTGATGGTTTTGACGATGGCCAGGCCGAGGCCGACGCCCGCGTGATCGGTGTGTATACGCTCGGTGCCGCGCCGGAACGGTTCGGTGAGTGTCGAGACCAGCTGCGGGGTGAGCTTCTCACCGGTGTTCTCGACAGCGAGCACCACTGTTCCGGGGCGGTTGCTGGTGTCCACCCATACGGTGCCCCGTTCAGGCAGGTTGTGGGCGATCGCGTTGTGCACGAGGTTCATGGCCAGCTGCAGCAGGAGCGCTTGCGATCCGATCGTGGGGGTGATGTCGCCGCGGGTCTCGATGGTGACGCCGTGCTTCTCCGCGAGGGGGAGAAGTGTTTCGGTGGCCTCTTCCGCCACGAGGGACAGGTCGACGGGTTCCCGGGTGAATGACCGCTGCTCGGCGCGGCTGACGAGGAGCAACGCCTCCGTAAGGTCGATCGCTCGGGTGTTGACGGCGTGGAGACGGTCGATGAGTTCGTCGGCGTCGCGGTTCGGATCGGTGCGGGCCACGTCGAGAAGTGCCTTGGAGATCGCCAGCGGGGTGCGCAACTCGTGAGAGGCGTTGGCTGCGAATCTCCGCTGTTCGGTGACGTGCGCTTCGAGCCGTGCGAGCATCGTGTCGAAGGCGTCGGCGAGTTCACGGAACTCGTCTTTGCGACCCTGAAGCCGGATTCGGTGGGAGAGCGATCCGGTAGCGGCTCCGCGTGCGGCGCCGGTGATGCGCGTCAGGGGGGCGAGCATACGGCCGGCGAGAAGCCACCCTCCCACGAGACCGAACGCGAGCAGGAATGCCAACACCGCGGCTGCTCTCGGAGCGAAAACGCGCAGGAGGTTGGACCGGATGGGAAATACACCGTGCGTGGGGGTGTCGGCGGAGACCATGAGCGCGCGCTCGGGGACGTAACGCAGGAGGAACACCCACACCGCGGCGAGCAGGAGGACGCCGGCAATCGTGAGGAATCCGGCGTAGCTGAGGGTGAGTTTGAGGCGAACGCTCACTCCAGGGGCCCTATCCACGGTCTCCTCCCTCGCGTCCGGTGCCGGGTACGGTGGCGATGCGGTAGCCGACACCCGGCACGGTGGCGATGATCCAGGGTTCGCCGAGACGCTTGCGCAGTGCCGAGACGGTGATGCGTACGGCGTTGGTGAACGGGTCGGCGTTCTCGTCCCACGCGCGTTCCAGGAGTTCTTCCGCGCTGACGACACCGCCTTCGGCAGCGACGAGAACTTCGAGCACCGCGAACTGCTTCCTGGTCAGCGCGACATAGCGGCCGTCCCGGTAGACCTCTCTGCGGAACGGGTCCAGCCGCAGGCCCGCGATCTCTCGTACGGGAGGCCTGTTGTGGGCCCGTCTGCGGTCGAGCGCCCTGAGCCTGAGCGCGAGTTCTCGGAGCTCGAAGGGTTTCGTGAGGTAGTCGTCGGCGCCGAGTTCGAACCCGGAGGCCTTGTCGTCGAGACGGTCGGCTGCGGTGAGCATGAGGATCGGCATGCCGCTGCCGGAGGCGACGATGCGTGTGGCGATCTCGTCACCGGACGGTCCGGGGATGTCGCGGTCGAGGACGGCGATGTCGTAGGTGTTGGTGCTCAGCAGTTCCAGAGCGGTGTCGCCGTCACCCGCGATGTCCGCCGCGATCGCTTCCAGGCGCAGACCATCACGGATGGCTTCCGCCAGATAGGGCTCGTCCTCGACGATCAACACACGCATGGTGTCGATGCTACGAGCCGGTCCATATCGTCGGCATATCGAGAACCGCATACGTGCCCGCAACACCGTACTGCCTTGACTGGCGGCATGACTCGGCCCCCACCACCGGCGCGAACAACGGCCCACCGGATCCGGTCGCGCCTTGCCGTCGGCCTGGTGATCGTCACGACCGTGATCGCCGGCGGATCGCGCACCGCTGCGAGCGATCGTCGTTGCCCGCGTATGTATACCGACTTCCCCAGGCCCCGAGGACGCAGCAGTGACCGGCAGTGAACGAGGACAGACGATGGCGCGAGTGGACACGGCGGAGACCGGACAGGGCGGCGCCGGGATACGAGACGCCGGCGGCGGGACCCGGCGCACGGGCGTCCGCCGGGCGCTCCGCCTCGCATTCCGGCCGGGGCCCTGGAAGCGCGGCCCGGTGCTCGCGGCGCTGGCGCTGCTGCTCGGCCTGGTCATGCTGCTGCACGCGCGGATCACGGACCGCGGGGGCCTCGGCAGCCTGGTGGAGACCTGCCTGCCGTGGTTCGGCCTGTTCATCCCGGTGCTGCTGGCCGGGGCACTGTGGCGTCGCTCCGCCGCCGCGGTGGCCGCGCTGCTGCTGCCGGTCACGGTGTGGCTGAGCCTCTTCGGCGGGCTGCTCGACGACAAGTCCCGGCCGGGCAGCGACCTCACCGTGGTCAGCCACAACGTCGGCGCCGGCAACCCGGACCCGGCCGGCACAGCCCGCGACCTGGCCGCCTCCGAAGCGGAGCTGCTGGCCCTGGAAGAGATCACCCCGCAGGCGAAGCCGCTGTACGAGAAGGAGCTGGAGAAGGCGTACCCGTACCACACGGTGCGGGGCACGGTCGGGCTGTGGAGCAAGCTGCCGCTGTCGGACACCCAACCGGTCGACATCAGCATGGACTACGGGCCACTGGCGGACACCAAGCCGGCCGACGTCAAGATGACCTACAACCGGGCGCTGCGCACCACGGTGGCCACGGACCGGGGTCCGCTGGCGGTGTACGTGGCCCACCTGGGCTCCGTACGCGTGTTTCCCAGGAACGGCTTCTGGACGGACAGCCGGGATCGCGGCGCGCAGGCGCTCGGCAAGGCCGTCGCCGCAGATCGGAGTGAGCGGGTGGTGCTGCTCGGCGACCTGAACGGCACCCTGGACGACCGCGCCTTCGCCGGCATCACCTCGCGGATGAACTCGGTCCAGGACACGGCAGGGGACGGCTTCGGCTTCAGCTGGCCGGCGACGTTCCCGGTGGCGCGGATCGACCAGATCCTGGTCCGCGGCGTGGAGCCGACGAGCTCGTGGGTCCTGCCGGCCACCGGCAGCGACCACCGCCCCGTGGCGGCCGGAATCAGCTGGTGAACACCGCGTGGAGCTCCGATTCCGTCTCCGGGACGCGACGGTGCGCGAACCCACCGGAGCGGCCGTCACGCGTCCCGAGGAGTCGGGCACCGGGACTTTGACGCCGGTCGTACTATGGCCGTATCGCGATGCGCCTGCCCAAGGAGTTGCCGTGGCCCGCCCCCGTACCACCGCCCGGACGGTGGAACACCCCGACCTGTCGGACGTCTCCCTGCAACAGGCCCTGGAGGCGCTGGCGGATCCGGTGCGGCGCACGGTGGTGTTCCAACTGGCCCGAGCGGGCGCGGACATGAGTTGCGGCACGTTCGACGCGCCGGTGTCGCTGTCGACGCTCACGCACCACTTCAACGTACTGCGCGAGGCGGGCGTGATCCGCCAGTACTACGTGGGCACGACAAAGATGAACACACTGCGCACGGACGAGATGGAGCAGCGCTTCCCCGGCCTGCTCTCGGCCGTGGTGACCGCCTCCACCGCGGAGGAGGCGGCGGGCCCGGCCTGAGCCGTCGAACAGACAAGGCCCTCGGCACGGCGGACCGGCACTCTTATTTCGATGGTCCTCAAAATTTGACGCACGTCGAACTCAGGTGCAGGCTGGGTGGTGGCGCCGGGCTGATCCGGTGCCCGTCTCTGATCCCCGCTCCCAGGATGGACGCACCATGGCAACGCTCGTACAGTTCGACCGGCTCGGCGGCCCTGAGGTCCTGACCCTCCGTACGGTCGAGGTGGGCGCTCCCGGCGCGGGAGAGGTGCGGATCCGCGTCGACGCGATCGGCCTGAACCGCGCCGAGATCATGTACCGCGAGGGCGGTTACTTCTACCAGCCGGTCTTCCCCTCCCCCCCTCGGCTACGAGGCCGCGGGCGTGGTGGAGGCGGTCGGCGAGGGCGTGGACGGCTTCGCCGAGGGCGACCCGGTCTCCGTCGTGCCGGCGTTCCTGCAGAGCGAGTACGGCACCTACGGCGACCACGTCGTCATCCCGGCCTCGGCCGTCGTGCCCCGCCCCGCGCACGTCGGTCCCGTCGAGGCAGCGGCGGTGTGGATGGCCTATATCACCGCCTACGGCCCCCTCGCCGAGAGCGGCCGGGTGCGTCCGGGCGACCATGTGCTGATCACCGCGGCTTCCAGCAGCGTCGGCCTCGCCGCTGTCCAGGTCGCCCGTCATGTCGGGGCGATCCCCATCGCCACCACCCGCGGCGCCGGCAAGAAGCAGCGTCTGCTGGACGCCGGCGCGGCCCACGTCATCGTCACCGACGACGAGGACCTCCCCGCCCGTATCAAGGAGATCACCGCTGGTGAGGGGGTCCGTCTGGCCTTCGACCCGATCGCCGGCCCGGGCGTCGAAACCCTCGCCCAGTGCATCGCCCCCGGCGGCAGCCTGGTCGTGTACGGCGCCCTGGACGCTCGCCCCACCCCGCTGCCCAACGCGCAGTCGTTCCCCGCGCTGACCAGCAGCACCTACACGCTCTTCGAGATCACCACGGACGCCGAGCGCCTGCGTCGCGCGGTCGCGTTCGTCAACGCGGGGCTCGCCTCGGGATCCTTCGCCCCGGTCATCGACCGGACCTTCGACCTCGCCGACATCGCCGACGCCCACCGCTACCTGGAGGCCAACGGGCAGGTCGGCAAGATCGTCGTCACCGTTCGCCACGACGGCGCGTCCTGAGCCCGGGAGCGCGCCACCGCGAGAGAATCCACGCGCCAGGCCGAGGCCGGTCCGACGTCGCGCATGACACCGAGAAACACCTGCCGTTCGTGCAGGTGCCCCCGGAAGCTCGGCGGGCAACCCGGATATGCCACCTGAATCTTCAAGGAGTCAGATCATGAGCCGTACTGTCCGCTTCCATCGGACCGGCGGGCCCGAGGTCCTGCGGCTGGAGGAGGTACCCGACCCGGTGCCCACGGGAGAGGAGGTCCTCATCCGCACCCGGGCGCTGGGGTTGAACAGGGCGGAGTCGATGTTCCGACTGGGCCGGTACGGCATCGACCCGGTCCTCCCGTCAGGTCTCGGCTACGAGGCGGCCGGCGTGGTCGAGGCCCTCGGGCCTGGTGTCACCGGCCTGCACGTGGGCGACGCGGTCAGCGTGGTGCCCTCGTTCACCATGACCGACTACCCCGTGCACGGTGAACTCGTCCTCGCCCCCGCCCACGCCGTCGTCGCCCACCCCGGGAACCTGTCCTTCGAGGAGGCGGCCTCGGTATGGATGCAGTTCATCACCGCATACGGCGGGCTGGTCGACCTGGCGGCCGTGCGCCCCGGGGACACCGTGCTGATCCCCGCCGCGTCCAGCAGTGTGGGGCTGGCCGCGATCCAGATCGCGCACAAGGCCGGGGCGCGCGCGATCGCGCTGACCCGCACCGGCGCCAAACGCCGCCGGCTGCTGGACGCCGGCGCCGACGCGGTCATCGCCACCGCCGAGGAGAACGTCGTCACTCGCGTGCGCGAGCTGACCGGCGGTGAGGGCGCCCGGGTGATCTTCGACCCGGTCGGCGGCCCCGCACTGGCCGACCTCGTCGAGGCAGCCGCCCACGAGGCCGTCATCGTCGTCTACGGCCTTCTGGACCGCGAGCCCGTACAACTGGACGTGGGCACCGTGCTGTTCAAGCACCTGACCATCCGCGGTTTCGAACTGTTCGAGATCACCACCGATGCCCGGCGCCGGGCTTCCGCCGTCGCATTCGTCCGGGACGGGCTCGCCAGAGGCGAGCTGACCCCGGTCATCGACCGGACCTTCCCCCTGGACGCCATCGTCGACGCCCACCGCTACCTCGAAGCCGGCTCCCAGGTCGGCAAGATCGTCGTCACCGTGGCCGCGGAAGAGAACGCGTCCCGAGTGTGACCGGAGGCCGCCCGGGGCAGGCCCGGTGCTCCAGCTCAGCTGACTACCTCCGGTCCGAGAGGCGGGACCGCACCCATGTCCGGTCGTCGGTCACGTACGTGTCCACCTTCAGGCCCGCCTCCGCGAGTGCTTCCTCGAACTGCTGCGTCGTCAGCGGTCGGGACAGGAACGTCTGTGTCCAGGTGGCGTCCGGGAACTCGTACTCCGCGTGGACCGAGTTCGCCCCGTCGCCGGTCGGTTCCGCCGACACGATCCGTACCGTGAAACCGCTGGGATCGACGCGCTCACGCGGCAGGTTGGTATGCCAATCGTCACCCTCTCGCTGGATGAGCACGCAGCCGTCCGCCGCGACATGCCGGACGCAGGAGCGCAGCAGCGCACGCCGCACTTCTACGTCTCCGGCGTGCACAAGGAACGATGCGAGCATCACGACGTCGAACGTCTCGCCCAGGTCGAGGTCCTCAATCGGGCTGCATATCGTGCGCGCGTCACGGACGCGGTCGAGCATCTCCTGGGACTCGTCCACCCCGGTCACCACAAACCCTCGCTCCAGAAGCGGGTGGGTCACGCGTCCCACACCGCAGCCCAGTTCCAGGATGCGGGCACCCGCCGGCACGGCAGCCGCGACGACGTCCGGCTCGGCCCCGACCGGCAACCGCGCGTACAGCTCGACCGCGCAGCCGTCCGGGGTGATCGCTCCTGGCCCGCTCCCCTGATGTCCCACTCGCACACTCAGCTCCATACCCGTCCAACGGGCCGGATCGGACGACCGTTCCTCAACTGCCCGCAGGCGGGCGGCCGTCGGGCCGTACGACGCCCCAGCCGGAGCCCGTTCCGACACCGGCCGCCACGCCGCTCGCGCCGGATTTGATACGCATCCGGCATGAATATATGCCGGTTTGATGCTGGACGCCGATCCGCTGTCACTCGGAAACTCTCGCGTAGCACATCCGCCCCGCCCTTCCGCCCATCGCGCCTCCCCGCGCGGAAAGCCCAGGCCACCGGATGACGAGAAGAGGACTCATGCCACGGTTCACCAGACGTACGGCCCTCACCATCGGCGCAGGCGCCGTCACGGCGGCTGCGGTACCTCCTGCGGCTGCCGCGGCGGCGGCCGACGCCGCGGCGGCGGACCGGTCGACGGCGTCCGGGCTGAATCCGGTTCTGCGGTGCGATCTGCTGACCCGGGTGACGCCGAGGCACAACTGGCTGGTGACAGCGGTCGCCATCCGGTACGCGGCACCCATCGATCCGCGCGGAGGTGTGATCCCGCCCTCCGCGTTCCAGGTCACCGCCACCGTGGGCGGGAAGACCGCGGCCCGGACGGTGACCCGGGTCTATCCGAACACCACGGCCGAGGTGGACGACCGGGCCGCCCCCGGGCGCCCGGGAGACCACCTGATCATCGAACTCGACCCCGGCGACACCAACGCGCGGGCGGGCGGGGCGGTCGATCCGCTTCCGCTCGACCGCGCCTACGCGGTCAGGCAGGCGGCCGATGTGACGGTGCGCGGCGGCGGCCCCGTACTCGCGGCGCATCCGTTCGCCATCCGGAACGACGGAGTGCGCACCCCCGTGGTGGACGACTTCACCGCCGGATCGTTCACCGACTCGACCGGGTTCGAGCTGGACTTCCGCCTCCATCAGCCGACCGGGTACCTACGGCGCCCCGGGGCGGGCACCCGGTACCCGCTCGTGGTCACCCTGCACGGCGGCGGCGAGGTCGCCGACAACAACATGACCCAGCTCACCGCCAACCGGATCGCGGTCACGTTCGCCAAGCCTGAACGCCGGCGCAGGAACCCGGCATTCGTGCTCGCCCCGCAGATCCCGCTGCCCCGCCCCATGGACGGCCCGGACGGCACGGACTGGACCGATGCCAAGGTGCAGGGCGCGCTGGTCGAGCTCATCGACGCCATGACGGCCGCGTACCCGGTCGACGCGGACCGGCTCTACCTCGTCGGTCTGTCGTCGGGCGCGCGGGGAATCCTCAGCCTGCTCCCGAAACAGCCCGGCAGGTACGCCGCGGCCCTCGCCACCGCCGGCTGGGGTGACTCCTCCGTCATGGAAAGGATCACGCACATCCCCCTGTGGGCCGACCACTCCGTCGACGACCCTGTCGTCCCCTACAAGGAGGGGCGCTTCGGCAAGCCCGGTACCTGGACGCTGATGAACGCATTGGAGAACGCGGGCGCCGAGGTCACCCGCGGGCAGTGGGGCAACGACCTGCCCAAGGCGCAATTCGAGGCCCACTCCCGGGCCCTGCTGCGCCAGGCCCGCCGCACGGGCAGCCATACGCTGTTCACCAGCTACCCGGCCGGCACGACACCGGTGAGCCCCCACGGGGCCTGGGCACAGACGTACGAGAACGACGTCGTCATCGACTGGCTCTTCGACCAGTCGCGCCGGCGAGCCGAGTCGTAGCCGGACGGTTCACCGCCGGGCCGGTGATCAGATGACGCGGAAGTTCGCCATCATGGCCATGTCCTCGTGTTCCAGGTTGTGGCAGTGGAACATGTAGCGGCCCCGGTAGCCGCTGAAGCGGGCGAGGACGTCCACCGTCTCGTAGGGCCGGACGTCCACGGTGTCCTTCCAGCCCCGCTCGTGCGCCTCCGGTGCCCGGCCTCCGCGTGCCACTATCTGGAAATGGGCCAGGTGGAGGTGGACGGGGTGGTGGAAGTCGCTGGTGAACCGCCATCGTTCGACCGTGCCGAGCTTCGGAGCCGCCAGGACGCGGTCGGTGGAGAAGCGGTGCCCGTTGACCGTCCAGGCGTGGGAGCCTCCCGAACGGGTCAGACGGAAGTCGAAGGTCCGGGAGGCCGCCACCCGGGCCTGGTCCAGGGGTTCGATCTCGGCGAGCCGCGAAGGCACCCGGGTGGTGTCACGCGCCGTGCGTGTCACCCGGAAGCGCAGAACATCTCGCATCCGGCCGTCGGCCAGGGTGTTGACGAGGCGTACGTCCGTACCGGGCTTCCAGCGCGAGAAGTCGATGACGATCTCGGCGCGTTCGGCGGGAGCGAGCGTGACGGAGTCCAGCGGTACGGGGGCTTCGAGCAGTCCGGTGTCGCTCCCGACCTGGACGAGGGGCCCGCCGGGCCGCAGTGCGAGCCGATAGCGCCGGGCGTTGGAGGCGTTCAGCAGACGGAAGCGATAACGGACGGCGTCCACTTCCAGTTCCGGCCACGGGGCCCCGTTGACGAGGGTGACATCGCCCATCACACCGTCCATGTAGGCGTCCTCGACTCCAGGTTCACCCTTCAGGGACGGATCGATCGACGGGTAGAGGAAGGAGCCGTCCCGGTCGAAGGCCCGGTCGCAGATCATCAGGGGGATGTCCCGCTCGCCTGCGGGCAAGGGCAGCCGTTCCTCCTCGTCGTCGTGGACGAGGAAGAAGCCGGCGAGGCCGCGCCAGACCTGCGGAGCACTGAAGTCCATCCGGTGATCGTGGTACCAGAGCGTCGCCGCCTGCTGGTCCATGGGGTAGTCGTAGTCCTTGGCCAGCTCGGTGGTCTGCCAGGCGTCGGCCGGCATGCGCATCCCCGCGTGCCCGGAGTGCCCCGAGGGCTGCCGCCACCCCCTGGGTACGACGATGTCGGTGGGATACCCGTCGGAGCCAGGCGGTGTGACGCCGCCGTGCAGGTGCGTGGAGGTCGGCACCGGCAGTTCATTGCGTACGGTGAGCAGCACCCCGCGCCCTGACCGGCCGACGACCGTCGGGCCGGGGAACTGCCCGTCGTACCCCCACACCCGGGTGCGGAGCCCGGGAAGGATCTCCACGTCGGCGCTCCGCTGCACCATCTCGTAGCGGTCCACGCCGCCGGTGGTGCTCGCCGGGCGGGCCGGCCGGGGTACGGGCAGCGGCACCTGGAACGGCTCGGGGAGTTCCGCCGTGCTCACGAGCAGGCTGCCGGCCTCCTCCCGTCCCGCGAGCCGGGTACCGACGGCGCTGCCGGTCACCGCCGCGGCAGCGGTGCCGCCCGCCACTCCGAGGAAGCCGCGCCGGCTCAACGCGCGTACTCGCATCACAGCGTCTCCCCCGTCAGGGCGGTCCGCCGGGAGGGCGCCGGGCCGCCCTCGGTGAGGGCGACGAACAGTACGAGCATCGCAAGCGCCGCCGCGGTCACCCCGAGGAACATGTGCGGGGCGACGAGACGGGACATGCCGAGGCCGATCTGGGCGAAGACCAGCACGAGGAACAGGCCGGTCAGCACGGTCAGGCGCCAGGAGTTCGCCTCGCCCCGCCGCCCTCGGACCCGGCGCTCGACGAGGGCCAGAGCGAACTGGACGAGAGCGAAGACGGAAATGACACTGCCGAGCACGTTGTGCACCGTCAGCAGTCCGACGTCTCCGGTGACGAACAAGCCGGCCAGCAGCCCTTGCGTCAGTGTGGAGAGCAGGGCGAGTGCCGCGGTGGCGCGCAGTACCTGGGTGGTCCAGCGGGCCGCGGCGGCGGGATCCGTTTCTGTGGGCATGGACATCTTCCTGACGTAGGCATTCCGGTGGCGCGACAAGGTGTCGGGGCGCGACCCGAGCGCAGTAAATGTACCATCCGGATGGTTAAGTAATTGAGGCGGGCGACCCCGCCGGGTCGCGGGCGATAACACAGCGGCGGGCCGGTGCAGACGGCGTGGGCGTCATGGGCGGCGCGGCGCACAGTGTCTGAAAATGAAGTTAATTCAGATGGTGACATCGAGACCGACCGAACAGCCCCCGGGCAACAGGCCTCTTCCCGCTGTCCATCCAGGCAGATCTCGCTCATTGACCTCATTGAATCTACTTCACCTCTGTTACTCTGTTGCGCCGCTCACCCGATCACGCACTGCAGAAGGGAAGTCCGTCATGCGCTTCCAGGGGAAGGTCGCGATCGTCACCGGAGGTGCCCGGGGCATGGGAGCGTCCCATGTTCGGGGCCTGGCCGCCGAAGGCGCCCGGGTCCTCATCGGCGACGTACTGGACGGCGAGGGAGAAGCCCTGGCCAGGGAGGTGCCCGGCGCGCGGTACGTCCATCTCGACGTCACCCGTGAGGACGCCTGGCAGCATGCCCTGCGTACCGCCGAGGAGAGCCTCGGCCCCGTGGACGTGCTGATCAACAACGCGGGGATCGTTCACTTCGGCGGTGTGGAGGAGCAGTCGCCGGAACACTTCCGGCGCACCCTCGATGTCAACCTGGTGGGCGCCTTCCTCGGTATGCACACCCTCCTCCCGGGCATGCGCGAACGCGGCGCGGGAGCCGTCGTCAATGTCTCGTCGGCGGCCGGAATGACGGGGTTCGCCGGCGCCGTGGGCTACGTCGCGAGCAAGTGGGGCGTGCGGGGCATGACGAAGGCGGCCGCCCTGGACATGGCGGGCAGCGGGGTACGGATCAACTCCGTGCACCCGGGCGTCATACGGACGCCCATGGGCGAGAGCGCCTCGCCGCAGCTCTTCGCCCATCAGCCGCTGCCGCGCATCGGGGAGTCCGCCGAGGTCACCCGTATGGTGCTCTTCCTCGCCTGCGACGACGCCTCCTTCACCACCGGGGGCGAGTTCCTCATCGACGGCGGACAGACCATCGGCGTGGGCGGGCACGGCGAGGCCGCGGCCGGCTGACCTGCCCCCGTCGGCCGCCACCGGCCCGACGTACGCATCGGGCCGGCCCTCCCTGGCACGCCGGTGTACGGATTCCGGCGTACCGCGGAAGGCCGGCCCGGAACGGGCGCGGCGGGCCGGGAGCCGCTACAGGTCCTTGCGGACGGTGAGCAGGGTTCCGAGGCCGATCAGGCAGACCGTCATGACGAAGAACGCCGGCGAGAGCAGGTTGCCCGTCCGGTCGACCAGGTAGGCGGCGATGTAGGGGGCCGTTCCGCCCGCGAGGACGGTACCGACGTTGTACCCGATGGCCATGCCGGTGTAGCGGACCCGGCGCTCGAACAGGTGTGGCCACAGACTCGCCGCGGGAACCTGTACGAGGGCGCTGCTGGCCATGTAGAGCAGGTACGCCGCGCCCGCCAGGACCAGGCTGTGCCGGCCCATCAGCATCAACGCCGGATAGGCCGTCACCCCGAACCCGATCAGCCCCACCATCAGGACGCGCCGGCAGCCGAACCGCGCGGACAGCCAGCCCGCGGGCACCATGAGCAGGACCGTGACGAGGACGACGCCCGCACTCACCCAGTACACGTGTGTGGAGTCGTAACCGAGTTCGGTCGTCATGTAGATGCCGATGTACGTCAGCCCGAGGAAGATGGCACCGCCCTGCGCCATCGAGAGACCGATGGACTGCAGCAGCGCTGTGCGGTGCGTGGCCAGAACCTCGCGGATCGGCGCCGTGGGGATGTCTGCGGCCTCCGCGGCCTTCTGGAACTCCGGGGTGTCCTCGATGCGCAGCCGGGCCCAGAGGCAGATCAGGGTGAGCGGGATGGCCATCAGGAAGGGCAGTCGCCAGCCCCAGGAGTTCATCTGTTCCGTGGTGGTGAGCGCGGAGATCGCCCCGGCCGTGGCGGCCGCGAACATGAACCCGAGGTTGGACCCGATGGGGGTCACCGCCCCGAGGAACGACCTGCGCTTCGGCGGCGCCGACTCGTAGATGTAGGTGTAGGCGCCGACGGACTCGCCGCCGGAGGAGATGCCCTGCACCACGCGCATGAGGAAGAGCAGCACCGCCGCGGTGACGCCGATCTGCTCGTACGTCGGCAGCAGCCCCGTGATACTGCTGGCCACCCCCATGGCCAGCACCGAGGAGACCAGAGCCTTGCGCCGTCCCATCCGGTCGCCCACCCAGCCGAAGAAGACCCCGCCGATGGGACGTACCACGAGTCCGGTGGCGAACACCAGAAGCGCCGCCAGCAGGGAGGTCGCTGGGTTGTCGCTGGGAAAGAACTGCGGAGCGATCACCACGGCGAGATAGCCGTAGACGCTGAAGTCGTAGTACTCGATCAGGGTGCCGATACTGCCGGCGAGCATCGCACGGCGTACCGACCGCGGATCGAACGACGCGGCCTCCGCCCCTGGCGCGGCGGACCGCTGAGTCGCACTCATGATCCGGCTCTCCTTTCCTGCGGCAAGGACCGATCCCTGCCGATGTGCGGGGAGGGTAGTCGAACTGAACTCAGTACAGCTACCCTCGTGCATCCATGTGTGGACCACATAAGGAAAGAAAGGGATTCACCGAGGCGACAGGGCTGTTTCCGGTGCGGACGCATGTCGGGGAGGTAGGGGCGCAGACGCCGCCGACCGCTGGAGCCAAGCCGAGTTCATGTGGAAACAGGGGGCGACGGGGAGGAAAACGCTTTCCACCTGGCCGGCCGGGCCGATGGGGGTCCGGGCGCGGCCGTGGTCCGCGCCGTTGACAGCAGGCCCACCCGAGCCGCCCGCTACGCCGTCGCGAGGGCCTCGGTGGGGGTCAGGCGGGCGGCGCGGAGGGACGGGTAGACGCCGGCGAGCATGCCGATCAGGATCGCGCCGCCGAATCCGGCGGTCACCGAGCCGAGCGGGATGACCGGCTCCCAGCCCTGCTGGGCGGCGTAGGCGGCGGTGGCCAGGCCGCCGAGCCCGGACAGGACAACGGATTCGGTGAGGAACTGGCCGCGGTTGGCGCCCAGGGCACGGCGCGGTCCGATCTCCCGGCGGCGTTCGAGGACGGAGATGACCATGGTGTTGGCCACGCCGATGCCGCCGACGAGCAGGGCCACCCCCGCGAGGCCGAGGAAGAGCGCGGAGAAGGTGCTCTCGGTGGCCCGCTTGGCGGCCAGTGCGTCGGACGGGCGGCTGATCTGGACCAGGCCGGGCAGTTCGGGGTTGATGGTCGCGGGCAGCACGTCGCGTACGGCCTCGATCTCGGACTCCCTGGCCTTGAGGTAGATCACGGTGGGGTGGCCGTCGAACCTGAGCAGGCTGCGCGCAGCATCCCAGCCCACCAGGACCGAGCGGTCGATGTCCGGCGACAGCGGGGTCTTCTCCAGGGTGCCGATGACCGTGAACCAGCGCCGGTTGATGTAGATCTGCGGGGCGGGCCGCCCGGCGGTGATCTTCGGGATGCCGAGGCTGGACGCGGCGGCCGAGCCGAGGACGGCGGTGGGGAACTTCTCCGTGTCCGCGCTGAGGAATCGGCCCGAAGCCACCTTTCCGTTGATCGCCCGGAGCAGATCGGCGTTGCCGGCCAGGACGGTCAGGCCCGCGTAGCCGGCGGCGCCGGCGCGGTCGTTGCGGAAGACCTCGGCACCACGCACACCGAGGGCGCCCCCGTCCTCTCCGCGGACCCCGTGCGCCTGCGCCAGACCATCGGCAACCTGCTGTCCAACGCCGTCCGGCACACCCCTCCCGGCGGCAGTGTCACCCTGCGCTGCCGCCACACCTCCGACCACGTGGTGATCGAGGTCGCCGACACCGGCACCGGCATCGACGCCGGCGACCTGCCCCATGTCTTCGACCGCTTCTGGCGTGCCGACAAGTCCCGCAGCCGCCGGACCGGCGGCAGCGGCCTGGGCCTGGCCATCGTCCGCCAGCTCACCGAAGCCCACGGCGGCACGGTCTCCGTGGCCAGCACTCCGGACACGGAAACGGTCTTCACGCTCACCCTGCCGCGGTGACGGGAGAGCCCACGGTGAGGAGTCGCGCCTCGAACGGTGCGAGGTCGACCACTCCGTCCAGGAAGTCCCGCTCTCCGACGGCCGAGTGGGACGACCAGCGGGTGGTCCTGGAGCCGGGGAAGGGGACGCTTCGACGGCGGTCGGAGAGGTTCACCACCACCAGCACCGAGGCGTCGCCGTCACCGCGGAGGTGGACGAGATACTCCGGGTCGGAGGAGAGCACGGTGATGGCTCCCCGGCGCAGGGCGGCCAGCTCCCGCCGGAGCGCGAGAAGCTCCTTGACCTGGGTGAGGACCGAGCGAGGGTCGGTTTCCTGCCGCTCGACGCTGAGCGAGGGCGCCCAGGAGGCGATCGGCAGCCACGGTTCAACGTCACCGGCGGTGAATCCGGCGTGCGCCGCGGTCCCGCTCCACGGCATGGGCATACGCTGCGGGTCCCGGCCGAGTCCGAGTCCGGGCGCGCGGAGTTCGGCACAGTCGCGCGCCTGCCCACTGTCGACGTGGACGTCGGGCAGGCCGAGCTCGTCACCGTAGTAGAGGGTCGGTGTTCCCTTGAGGGTGAGCAGCAGAGCGAGCGCCCCGGGGACGCGTTCGGGCCCGATACGGCTGGCGAGGCGGGACCTGTCGTGGTTGCTCAGCACCCAGTTGGGCTGCGAGCCGGCGGGGAGGGCGGCGTAGTACCGCCGGATCAGGTCCGCCAGGTCCAGGCCGTTCCACGGGGCGTCGATGAGGGAGAAGTTCATCGCGAGGTCCAGCCCGCGGCTGCCGAGCGCGGCCACGCGTTCGAGCTTGAGGTGCAACTCCCCCATCAGCATCCGGTCGTCGTACTCGTCGGTGACCGCGTGCATCTCCGCGAGCAGGCCCGGTAGTTCGGGCTGGTCGGCGGTGTATTTCTGGACCTGCCGGACCGTGGTGTGCGCGGCCGCCCCGCCGATCTCGAACGAGTCACCGCCGTCGTCCGCCGGGTTGTCACGGAGTCGCGCGTCCTTGATGAGGCGCCACACGGCGTCCACCCGGAATCCGTCGACGCCTCGGTCCAGCCAGAACCGCATGACGTCGAACATCGACCTTTTGACCTCCGGGTTGCGCCAGTTGAGGCTCGGCTGTTCCGGGAGATGCGCGTGGTAGTAGTACTGTCCGGTCCGCTCGTGCAGCGTCCAGGCGGGTCCGCCGAAGGCGGAGGCCCAGTTGTTGGGCGGGCCCCCGTCGGGGCTCGGATCGTGCCAGATGTAGTAGTCCCGGTGTGCGCTGTCACGGCCCGACAGGGCGTCGCGGAACCACGGATGCTCACTTGAGGTGTGTTGGGGTACGTAGTCGAGAACGACGCGGAGTCCGCGGTCGTGCGCACCCTTGACGACCCGGTCGAAGACCGCCAGATCGCCGAACACCTCGCCGATCCGCGTGTGGTCGGAGACGTCGTACCCGAAGTCCAGCAGAGGCGACCCGTAGACCGGGCTCAGCCAGACGGCCGTCACGCCGAGTGCCGCGATGTGGTCCAGGCGCTGTTCCACACCCCACAGATCGCCGAATCCGTCGGCGTTGCCGTCCTGGAACGACGGTACGTACACCTGGTAGAGGACCCCTTCCCGCCACCACTGTCCGCTGCTGTTCGCCTCGTGCATCCGAGGGTTCATCCTTTCACCGCTCCCGACGTGAGGCCGGACACGATCTTCTTCTGGAAGACGAGGACCAGCAGGATGAGCGGGATCGATATGATCAGCGAGGCGGCGCTGATCGTGCCGAGCGGCTGCTCGTACTCGCTCGATCCGCTGAAGAAGGCGATGGCGACCGGAACCGTGCGCGCCTCGGGGCTGTAGGTCAGTGTGGCGGCGAGCAGGAACTCGTTCCAGGCGAAGATGAACGCGAGGATTCCCACCGTCGCGATGCCGGGCACCGCGAGGGGAAGGATGACCTTGTAGTACGCCTGGAAAGGCGTGGCCCCGTCGATGTAGGCCGCCTCCTCCAGTTCCACCGGGATTTCCTTGAAGAAGGTCACGAGGGTGTAGATCGACAACGGCAGCGTGAAGGTCAGATAGGGGATGATCAGCCCTACGAGGGTGTTGTAGAGCCCGAGGTCGTTCCACAGGGAGAACATCGGGGCGGCGATCGCGATGCCGGGGAACGCCGTCACGGACAGTACGACGCTCAGGATGAGGAACTTGCCGCGCATCTTCAGACGCGCGAGGGGGTACGCGGCGAACGACGCGACGACGAGCGCGAGGACCGTGGAGACCGTGGCCACGATTCCCGAGTTGGCGAGGGCCCTGAGGAACTGGGAATCGCCGAGGACCGACGTGAAATTGTCGAAACTCGGGTGGGGAGGGAAGAGACTCGCCGTCGAGAGGTCGGCGCCGGTCTTCAGTGACGTGTTGATGAGCCAGTAGAAGGGCACCAGCGAGAAGACCATGACGGCCGCGACGGCACACCACACCAACGGGTTGCGCTCGGCACGGCGCCGCCGGGACCTGTGGCGTACGGGCGGCTGCCCGTCCACGACCGCGTGGGTCATCGCGAACCTCCCTTGACGACCGATCGGATGTTGCCGCCGGCGAAACGGATGTAGACGAACGAGACGAGCATGACGATCACGAAGGTGAGGATCGATACGGCGGAGCCCTCACCGATCAGCTGTTTTCCTCGCAGGGTCTGATACGCGAGAATGGACATCGTGTCCGTTCCGTGCGCGCCACGCGTCAGGACGAACGGCAGATCGAAGACGCGCAGGGCGTCGAGCGTTCGGAAGATCATCGCCAGTGCGATCGCCGGCCACAGCAGGGGTAGCGTCACACTCCAGAAGTGCCGGAAGGCACCCGCGCCGTCGAGTTGCGACGCCTCGCGCAGTTCGGCCGGGATGACCTGAAGGCCGGCGAGCACGAGCAGGGCGACGAAGGGCGCCGTCTTCCAGACGTCCGCCAGGACCACCACGGTCATCGCGTATCCGTCCTGCCCGAGCCAGACCACGTTGTTGCCCGTGATGCCCATCGAGCTGAGCAGTGTGGAGACGAGGCCGAGGTTCGGATCGAAGATGGTCCGCCACGTGATGGCGCTCACGACGGTCAGGATCGCGTAGGGAAGCAGGACGACGCTGCGCAGGAGTGTTCTGAGCCGGAACGCGATGTTGAGCAGGAGGGCGATTCCCGTTCCGATGACGAGTTCGAGCGGGACCGAGATCGCCGTGAAGAGGAACGTGTGGCCCACCGCGTCCCACCAGGCGCGCGAGGTGAGCTGCTCCGTGTAATTCGCCAGGCCGACGAACCGGGAGAGCCCCGGTGTGATGATGCTGTACTGGTGCAGGGAGAGCCATATCGCGTAGAGGATGGGGTATCCCGCGATGGCCGCCATGAGGATCAGAGCCGGCGCCACCATACGGCCGGCGAGCCGCCGTTCGGTGGAATCCGCGGCCCAGTGCTTGGAGGATCTGAGGAATTGCATGGTGTATCAGAAGGTCCTCGTTGCCGCGTCGATCTCTTTCGCCATCGTGGATGCCGCGTCCTCGGGGGACAAGGATCCCGAGAGCACCTTCCCCACCGCCTCGTAGATCGCCTGCGACATCTGCGGGTAGACGGGTGACACCGGTCGGCTCTTCGCGCTCTTCAGCGCCTGCAGCAACTCCTGCGAGAACGGCATGGCCTTCTGGACCCGGGCGGACCGGTAGGCCGCCTCGGTGACGGGAGCGAGCGCGTTGTTGACGGCGATGCTCTCCTGCCACTTCTCGCTGGTCATGAAGTCGATGATCGCCACGGCGCCGGCCTCGTTCTTGGAGAAGGCGCTGACGCCGAGGTTGCTGCCGCCGAGCACACCGACCCCGGCGCCCGGCTTGTTCCATCCCGGCAGGGGCGTCACGGCGAACTTGCCGGCGATGCCCGACTTCTGACCGGCCGCGTAGGCGTAGGGGTAGTTGCGCATCGTCGCCCCGGCGCCGGATTCGAACGCGAGGCGCGTCGCGTCCTCGTCGTAGGTCAGCACCGACTTCGGGGAGGCACTCTTGTCCATGCCGTCCCGCATGAACTTCAGTACGTCGACGGTCTTCGGCGAATCGACGGCCACCTTGCCGTCCTTGTCCAGCACGTCGCCGCCCGCGCTGTAGAGCAGCTCCAGGAAGCTGACGGTGAGTGATTCGCTCTGCGCCGCCTGGTAGAGGAACCCCTTCGCGGCGTCCTTCTCCCCGTACCCGTAGAGCTCCTGCCAGGTCCGCGGGGCCTTCGCCTCGTCGGTGCGGTAGTAGAGCAGACCAGCGTTCGAGTAGAAGGGGACGCCCCAGTACGTGTCCTTGTAGCGCAGTGTGCTGGCGGTGGAGGGGATGAGCTTGTCCAGCTTGGGCTCCATCACCTTGCTCATGTCGGCCAGCCCGCCCTGAGCTGCCAGTTGGGCGGTCCAGACGACATCCAGGCGCAGGACATCACACTGGGTCGACTTGGTCTGCATGCGCTGATTGATCTGCTGCAGCTGGTCGTCGGCCGAGGAACCGAGCTCCACATAACGGGCCGTCATCGTGGAGTGCGCCTTGTTGAACGCCTCCATCGTCGCCTTCCAGACACCGGACGCGTCCGTGGGTCCGCAGACCGTCACGTCCCCCGTGGCCGACTTGCCCAGCGACGGGTCGAGTTGCGTGGCGCCGGCACCGGTCTCCTCCGAGCCGGAGCAGGCCGTGGCCCCGGCGGTCAGCGCCGTGACCACTCCGATCGCCGCCAGCACACGGAAGGTACGTCGTTCACGTGTCGACATCATTGTCTTGCACCTCTCGATCACTTGGGTGGCTCCCCACCCACCAGGCGTCCCTCTGGTTTGCCTCTGCGGCGCTCCGCTACACTGAGCCGAACAATCCTATTTGTAGGATGAATGAGAGGGAGTAGAGCACGTGGCCGAACCTCGCGTCAAGGCAACCCGACGCAATCTCTCGACATCCATCGCCGACGATCTGCTGTTCCAGATCAAGAGTGGTCAGCTGCCACCGGGCTCGAAGGTACCGGGGGAAAAAGACCTGATGGCGCACTACGGAGTGGGGCGGAACACCGTCCGGGAAGCCGTCCAGTCCTTGGTGACGATGGGCTACCTCGATGTCCGCCCCCGCGTCGGGGCACGGGTGACCTCGGTGCCGATCGACGAGGCCGTCGAGGCGACGACCATCTCGGCGCTCCTGGCCGGCGAGGCCGTCGGGGACATCTACGAGCTTCGGCGTGTACTGGAGACCGAGATCGCGGAGCGCGCGGCGATCGAGGCCACACCGGAGGACCTTGAGGCGATCGCGGCGGCCCTGGAGGACTACAACCGTGCCCACCGGGACGGCCGAGGGGCCTACCGGGCCGACGTGGCCTTCCACTCGGCGGTGGCGGTGGCCAGTCACAACGTGGCGTTCCGCAACGTGCTGGAGGGTGTGGGCGATCTCCTGTTGAACGCACGCCAGTTGACCGACCACCTCCCCGGAGCGGTGTCGCTCGCGGCCGAGGAGCACGCGGACATCGCGCGGGCGGTCGAACAGCGCGACCCGGAGAGGGCCCGGCACGCCATGAAAGTCCATATGCAAACCTCTGTCGAGGCGTGGAAGCGCGCGCAGCGACTCTTCAGCGAAAAGTGAAACGGCTCGTGAACGAACACACAACGTCGGCCACGGAGCGGATCGCGCCCGGCCACAAGCGCCTTCGCGTAGCTGTCGCGAACCCTCTCCACGAGGAGTCCTGCCGGCGCATCGTGGAGCGCGAGCCACGCGTGACCCTGCTGGTCGATCCCGCGCTGCTCCCCCGCATGCGGCACCGAGCCGATTTCTCGGGTGATCCCGGGTACCTGAGAACCGCCGAACAGCGCGAGAGATTCCACGCCCTGCTCGATTCGGCCGACGCGCTGCTGGGGATCCCGGGCGGCGATCCGGGGGAGCTCGCCCGTGCCGTGCGAGCGAACCCGGGGCTCCGTTGGGTGCACGCGACATCGGCGGGGGGCGGTCAGCAGGTCGGGGCGGCGGGCCTCGGCCCGCACGACCTCCAGCGGGTCGCCTTCACCACCTCGGCGGGCGTGCACGGATCGCCCCTGTCCGAGTTCGCCCTGCTCGGCATCCTCTCCGGAGCGAAGGACCTCCCCCGGCTGCAGCGGCTGAAGGAGCGACGCGAATGGAGCGACCGGTGGATCTCCCACCCGATCTCCCGCTACAAGGTGCTCGTCCTCGGCTTCGGCGGAATCGGCCGGGAAGTGTCCCGATGCCTCTCGCTGCTCGGCGCGAGCGTGACCGTCATGTCGCGGAAGGCCGGTGCCGCGCATCCGGACGTCGAACGGTTCGTCGCCCCGGACGCGCTGGGTGATGTCATCGGTGAGATGGACGCCATCGTGTGTGCGCTGCCGGGCACCGACCTGACGACACACTTGGTCGACGAACGGTTCCTGGCAGGGGTCAAACCCGGTGTCACCTTCGTGAATGTGGGCCGGGGCAGCGTCGTCGACGAGTCGGCCCTCGTCGCGGGCCTGCGGGACGGGCGGATCGGTTTCGCCGCGCTCGACGTGTTCGAGGTCGAGCCGTTGCCGCGTACGAGCCCTCTGTGGTCCCTGCCCAACGTGTTGATCAGTCCGCACACCGCCGCTCTCTCGGCTGACCAGGAGGAAGGCGTTGCCGACCTCTTCGCCGACAACGCCACCCGGCTCCTCGACGGCCATCCGCTCAAGAACGTGGTGAACACGGTCGAGTTCTACTGACGTTCCGCTACTACTGACGTTCCGCCCGGGCCGGCATCGGCACCGGTGGTGCCGGCTCCGGCACCGCGGCCCGGCGGCGGGGCGGCACAGAGCGGGGGCCCGCGCCCTCATGCGGGTGGCGAGTTTCCGTTGGGTAAAACCGGGATTGCCTCTGGTCGAAGCTCTTCCCCCTGCTGTGCATCCACTGTATACACAGCATATGAGTCGAGATGACCGAGCCCTGCGCGCCGATGTGAACGGCGCCGACGCTCTCACCGGCAAGCTGCGGCAGCTGATTGTCGAGGGTGTCTATCCGCCGGGGCACCGCCTTGTCCAGGATGAACTCGCCGACCGTTTCGGAGTCAGCCGGATCCCGCTCCGGGAGGCCATGCGCACCCTCGCCAGCGAGGGGCTGCTGCGCACCACGCCGGGCCGTGGCACCTTCGTCACGGCCCTGGACCTGGACGAGATCGACGAGATCTACAACCTGCGGCGGCTGGTCGAGCCGAGCTTCGCCGAGCACGTCACCGAACGGGTGTCCCGGCGTGACATCAGCCGGTTCGACGAGATGGCCCACGCGATGGAACGGGTGGCCGAAACCGGCGCGGATTCCTGGTCGCGGACCAACCTGGCGTTCCACCTCGACATGTACCGGCTGTCCCGGCTGCCCCTGCGCTACGAGATCATCTCGGGGATGTACCACCGCCTGGAGCCGTACTCACGGTTCTACGTGCACGGCACGTGCGCCTACGGCCGCGTCCAGCAGGAGCACGCGGCGATGGTCCAGGCGCTGGCCGACGGCGACGCGGAGGAACTCTCCCGGCAGATCGTCGCGCACATCGACGGGGGGCAGCAGGGCCTGCACGCGGCCTGGGAGAACAGCGGCTCGGACATGCAGACCTATTGGGCGGAGTCGGCCCGGTGACCGCGCTGGCGATCAACACGGACGTGGGCGAGGGGTTCGGGATCTGGGGCCCGGCCGACGAGGGAGACCTGCTCGACCAGGTCACGGCCGCCAATGTCGCCTGCGGGTTCCACGCCGGCGACCCCGACATCCTGCGCCGGACCTGCGAGGCGAGCGCCGCGCGGGGCGTGGCGATCGGCGCACAGGTCTCCTACCGCGACCTGGCGGGCTTCGGCAGGCGCTTCATCGACGTGCCGCCGGCCACACTGGTCAACGAAATCCTTTACCAGATAGGCGCGTTGGAAGTCTTCGCGCGTCTGGCGGGCAGCCGGATCAGCTATGTGAAGGCCCACGGCGCGCTGTACAACGCGGCGGCCCGGCACACCGGGCACGCGACGGCCCTCGTGGACGCGGTCGCCCTGTACGACCCCGGACTGCCGCTGCTCTGCCAGCCGCGTACGGTCCTCTGGGAGCGGGCCGTGGCGGCCGGACTGCGGCCGCTGGCCGAGGGGTTCATCGACCGCGGCTACACCGACGAGGGACTTCTCGTGGCGCGCTCCGCGCCGGGCGCCCTCGTGACGGACCCCGCGGAGGCGGCCCGGCGGGCGCTGCGGATGGCGCAGACCGGCACGGTGGTCTCGGTGACCGGCAAGGCCGTACGGATCGCCCCGGACGGCGAGGGGCTGTCGGCGCTGTGCGTGCACAGCGACACCCCGGGCGCCGTCGCCCTCACCGCCGCGGTACGGACGAGCCTGGCCTCGGGCGGGATCACGGTCGGTACGCCGGGAGACCTCGTCCCCGAGCGCGCGGAGGCACGGCCGTGACGCCCGCCCGGCCGGTCCTCAGGCGTGCGGGCGACCGCGGCTGGCTGATCGAGTGCGCGGGGCGCCGCCCCGCGGACGTCGCCACCGCGATCCGCGGTCAGTCCTGGGCCTCGGAACTTCGCGAGGTGGTGCCCGCGGCGACGACCGTCCTCGTGGTGGCCGAGACCGCCTCCGGGATGGGGCGGCTCGCCGACGGGCTGCACGGTGTGCTCGACGCGACCGGCGCCCGGCGGACCCGGCCGGCCGCCGGGAAAACGGTGGTGATCCCCGTCCGGTACGACGGAGCGGATCTCGCCGCGGTCGCCGAGCTCGTCGGCATGACTCCGGACGAGATCGCGCGCCTGCACACCGCCGGCGAGCATGCGGTCGGGTTCTTCGGCTTCGCTCCCGGATTCGCCTACCTGGACGGCGTACCGGAGAGCCTGCGGCTGCCGCGGCTGTCCAGCCCCCGGCCCAGGGTGGCCGCGGGGGTGGTGGCGATCGCCGGCAACCAGACGGTCGTATACCCGGGGGGAACGCCCGGGGGCTGGCACCAGATCGGTGTCACCACCGCGCGGCTGTGGGACGTGGCGGCCGAACCGCCGAACCGGCTCGCGGTCGGCGACCGGGTCGTCTTCGAGGCGGTCGCGTCATGAGCACGGCTCTCCGCCCCGGCCGAAGCTCCGGCGCGCCCGTCCGGACCGGCGCGGTCCCGGAGCCCGGCACCGCGCGGGACACCCTCGGCGGCGGCCCGACGGCCCCGGACGACGCCGCGGTACTGACCGTGGTCGAGGCGGGTGTCGCCACCAGTGTCCAGGACCTCGGCCGGCCCGGTCTCGCGCATCTGGGCGTCCCGGCGTCGGGCCCCACCGACCGGCGCAGCTTCCGGCTCGCGAACCGGCTGGCCGGCAACCCGGAGAACACACCCGCGCTCGAAGTCACCGTCGGCGGCCTGGCGGTGACCCTGTCGGCGCCCCGGTACGTGGCCATCACCGGAGCACCGGCGCCCGTGACGGTGGACGGCGTACCGGCCCTCGACGGCCCGCTGGTGCGGCTGCCCGCCGGATCCGTACTGCGGATCGGACGCCCCTGGGCCGCCTGCCGCAGCTATCTGGCCGTCTCCGGGGGGATCGAGACGGACCGGGTGCTGGGGTCGGCCTCGCGTGACTCGCTCACCGGCCTGGGCCCCGCGCCGGTCACCGCCGGCACGGAGTACGGACTCGGCCCGGCGGCCCCGGTCCCGGCGGTTCCACTGGAGCTGGCGTTCAGCGTCGTCCCCTGCGGAGGCCGGGTCACCGCCCGGTTCCGCTGGGGCCCGCGGCACGACCTGTTCAGCGCCGCCGACCGGCACGCGCTGACCACGACGCCGTGGCGGATCTCCGCCCAGTGCGACCGGGTGGGCGCCCGTCTGACCGGTCCGCCGCTCTCCGTCGGCCCGGTCGACCTGGCCAGCGAGGGAACCGTGCGCGGCGCCATCCAGGTACCCCCCTCCGGCGAGCCGATCGTGTTCCTCTCGGACCATCCGGTCACCGGCGGCTACCCGGTCATCGGAGTCGTCACCGACGCGGACATCGACCTCGTCGGCCAGACCCTGCCCGGGGACGAGCTCCGGCTCACCCCGGTGTACTGAGGCGAAGAGAGAGGAGATCACCGGCAGCCGTCACACACCGCACGTTCCGACCGACCGCACACCGCACGTTCGGACCGACCGCACACCACCACTGTCACACGTCAACCAAGGAAGAGACATGACCGTTCAGCCCACCGCCCTCCCCCCCTTCCACCTGGCCGTCCCGGTCGACGACATCGAAGCCGCCCGGGTGTTCTACGGCACGGTGCTCGGCTTCAGCGAGGGCCGCTCGGACACCAAGTGGATCGACTGGAACTTCGCCGGCCACCAGGTGGTCACTCATCAGGTCGGTGACGGGTCCTCCGGGACCGACCGGGACGCCATCGCCGGGACCAACCCCGTGGACGGCCACCAGGTACCGGTACCGCACTTCGGGCTGGTACTCCCCGTCGCCGAGTTCAAGGAACTCGCCGACCGGCTCACCGCCGCGGGCACCGACTTCGTGATCGAGCCCTATATCCGGTTCCAGGGTGAGCCGGGCGAGCAGTGGACGATGTTCTTCCTCGACCCGGCCGGCAACGCGATGGAGTTCAAGGCGTTCGCCGACATCAACCAGCTCTTCGCCGTCTGATCCGTCACAGGGACGGACCGGGACGGACCGGGGCCCGGCATCGGACGACGGTCATCAGCAGGAGGACTGGTCCCGCTGACGACCGTCGTGCGGGCCCCCGTGCCGTACGGCCCGTCCGTCCGCGGTACGCACCGCATCCGTACGACCCGCACGACTGACACCACATCCCAGCCATAGGACATGTCAGATCCGGAGGACCCCCATGACGAGCGTATCAACGGTTTCCAGCGCACCCGGGAACACCTCGGACCCCGGGGCCGGGGCAGGCCCGTCGGCCTCGGCGCCCCGCAGGGCGGCGATGGCGGCGGCGGCCGGTACCGCCATCGAGTACTACGAGTTCGGCGTCTACAGCTACCTGGCCGTCGTCATCGGCCCGCACTTCTTTCCCGGCGACGACCCCACGGCCACCCTGCTGGCCACCCTGGCGGTGTTCGGCAGCGCGTTCCTGATGCGGCCGCTCGGCGGCATCGTCCTCGGCAGGCTCGGCGACCGGGTCGGGCGCAAACCCGTGCTGATCCTCACCGTGGTGGGGATGGGCAGCGCCACCGCCGCCATCGGGCTGCTGCCCACGGCCGGCACCATCGGTGTGGCCGCGCCCGTGGCGCTCCTCCTGATACGGCTGGCGCAAGGGTTCTTCGCGGGCGGCGAGGTGACCGGCTCCGCCACGTATCTCGCCGAATCGGCCCCGCACGGCAAGCGCGGACTCTTCGGAGCCTTCACCCCCGTCGGCGTGGCCCTCGGAGGCGGAACGGCGGCGCTGGTGGCGGGCCTCACCACGACCGTACTGAGCGAGCGTCAGCTCGACGCGTACGGCTGGCGCATCCCCTTCCTGCTCTCGCTCCCGCTGGTCGCCCTCGCGCTGTTTGCGCGCAAGCGTCTTGAGGACTCCGAGGCCTTCCTCGCGCAGAAGTCGGAACAGGCCACGCCGAAGGCGCCGCTGACCGAGGTGCTCACCCGGCACCGCGGTCCGGTGCTCAAGGTGACCCTGCTGGCCATCGGTTCCAACTGCGGCTACTGGGTCGGCCTGATCTTCATGAACATCTACCTCACCACCGAGCTCGGTTACGCCAAGTCCTCCACGTTCTGGATCATGGGCGGGATCAGCCTGTTCGTGGCCGCTCTCATGCCGGTCTGCGGAGCGCTCTCCGACCGGTGGGGCCGCAAACGCCTCCTCACGGTCGGCTTCGCCGGATACGCGGTCCTGGTCATCCCCGCCATGCTCGTCATGGGCCTGGGAAGCTTCCCGCTCGCGGTCGCCGCCATGGTGGTCCTCGCCCTGCCGATGCCGATCGTCCAGTCCGTCACCTACCCGACGTACGCCGAGATGTTCCCCACGCGGGTGCGCTACACGGGTCTCTCGTTCAGCTTCAACATCGGCACCATCGTCGGCGGTGGGCTCAGCCCCTACCTGGCGACCTGGCTCATCTCCGCCACCGGCAACCTGCTCGCCCCGGGGTTCCTGCTGATGGTGGCCGTGGTGATCGCCCTGCTCACCCTGCGCACCGTCCGGGAATCCAGTCAGGAGACACTCGCATGACCGCCACCGGGCGCGGGCCCACCCACCGCGACGCCGTACCGTCCACCCCGGCAGCGCTCCGCCGTCTCGTGGCGGACGGCCGGTGGACCGGGCCCACCGCCGGGATCCTGGACGGATACCAGCAGGCCAACCTCGTGATCGTGCCGCAGGAACTCGCCTTCGACTTCCTGCTGTTCTGCACCCGGAACCCGAAACCCTGCCCGGTCATCGCCGTCACCGAGCCCGGTGACCCGGTCGTCCGCCTCGGCGGCACCGAGGCGGATCTCCGTACCGCTCTGCCCCGCTACCGGGTGTGGCGGCACGGCGAACTGACGGACGAACCGTGCGACATCACGGACCACTGGCGCGCGGACTCCGTCGGTTTCCTGCTGGGCTGCAGCCACACCTTCGAGGGACCGCTGCGTGCGGCGGGGGTCCCCGTCCGCTACGCCGAGGACTCGGCGGCGCCGCCCGTCTACGTCACGAACGTGCCGACGAGGCCGGCGGGGAGGCTGTCCGGGCCCCTGGTGGTCAGTCTGCGGGCGATCCCCGCCGGGCTGGTCCCGCGCGCCGTCGAGATCACCTCCCGCTACCCGGCCGGGCACGGCGCACCGGTGCACATCGGCGATCCGGCGGTGCTCGGCATCACCGATCTCACCCGGCCGGACTTCGGGCCGTCCCCCGTCGTCATGCCCGGTGACGTACCGGTGTTCTGGGCCTGCGGGGTGACCCCGCAACTGGCGCTGCCCCAGGTCAAGGCCGAGTACGCGATCACGCACTACCCCGGCCACATGTTCGTGTTCGATCACACCGTCGACGCCGGGCCGGAGAACATGGGGTAGCGACCATGGGGTGGCGTCGCCCGGTGCGCCACCGGGACCGGGACGGGCAGGACCGGGGCCGGGTCCGAGGCCGAGGCCGAGAGCAGGCGGTACCTCAGTCCTGGGCCGCGTCGCCCGGTGCGTGGGGAAGCAGCGGGAACAGCCGGGTGATGAGGGCCACCGGTCGAGCGCTGTCCGGCCGGGCCAGGGGGCGTTGCTCGCGGTCCCGGTAGGGCGCGAGGGTCCGTCGGATCACGTCCGCGACCCGGCTCATCTCCTCAGGTGTCAGATAGGCGACGGCGCTGAAGGCTTCGTCGTGGCGCCATGCGGACGGCGCCTCGTCCCGCTGGGCCAGCCATCGCTGCCAGCTCTCGTCCTCCAGGCCTCGGGCCAGGTCGTCGAACCGCCCCTCCGCGGGCCCGTCGGCGGTGGCCGTGGGCCGCTTCAGACGCCAGGGGCGGGCGCGTCCCCCGCGGTGCGGGGCTTCCTCGATGTAGTCGTGGCGGGCGAGCTGCCGTAGGTGAAACGAGCAGAGGCCGGAGCTGTAGCCCAGCCGGGAGGCGGCTTCGGTGGCCGTGACCGCGCCGACTTCGGCGAGCAGGCCCAGCAGGGCCGTCCGGACCTCATGCTCGCGCAGTTCTCCGCGCAGTTCTCCGCCCGTGCCGCGTGTCCGGTCGTTCGGGGTGTTGACGTCATCTTCAGTCACTTTGCAAAGTCTGCTACTTTGCAAAGGACTTGGCAAGCAGTGCGTGCGCGGGAGCATCACGGCGCCGTGACGTCCGTGGCGTCCGCGGCACGCGCCGAAGGGGAGGCAACTTGTGTCTGTGCGTCATGAACGGTCCCGCCCTGCCGACCGGCGCGTCCGTCTGCAAGGCCGCCCCGTCGACTCGTATCCGGCTCTGGCGCCGGAGGCGGAACGGGGTTCGGTGCGCCGGGTCACGGTGGTAGGTGAGGAGATCCTCAGCCGCTCGTGCCAGGAGGTGACCCGGTTCGGCTCCCCCGGGTTGTCGGCGCTGATCGACGACATGTTCCTGACGATGTACGTGGCCGACGGCGCCGGGCTGGCTGCCAACCAGGTGGACATCGGCCTGCGGCTGTTCGTCTACGACTGTCTGGACGACCACGGGATCCGGCATGTCGGCCACCTCGTCAACCCGGTTCTGGATCCGCCCGATCCGGGCAGCCGCCGGCTCGTCGACGACGTCGAGGGGTGCCTGTCCGTGCCCGGTGCGGGCATGGCGGTTCCCCGCACCGATCACGCCGTCGTCCGCGGGCTCGACCAGGACGGCGAGCCCGTCGTCATCGAGGGGACGGGCTACTTCGCCCGGTGTCTGCAACACGAGACCGATCACCTCCTCGGTCACACGTATCTCGACCGGCTCTCCAAGCGGGATCGCGCGGAGGCGCTGCGGCAGATGGCAGACCGCCGTGAGGGCGTCTTCGCCCGACGCGCGGCCAAGGCCGCGGGCCTGGGGCGGTGAGATCTCGGTGCACCGGGTGCCTCGCCCTTCCGCGACGACTCCCCCGGTCGTCCGCCGTGCGGGAGCGGAGCCGGATCGGGTGGCTGCCGGGTGGTGGCGGACGGGGGCGGTTATAGCCTTTGGTCATGAGTGTGAGTGAAGCCGGTCCTTTCGATCGTCGGAGTCTGCGCGAGCGGACCATCGCCTATCTGCGTGAACAGATCGTCTCGGGGGCGCTGCGACCCGGCGAGCACGTCCGGGAGGTACCGCTCAGCGACACGCTCGGGGTCAGCCGGGGGACCTTGCGGGAGGCTCTGCGTCCGCTGGAGGCCGACGGTCTGCTCGTCAATGACGGGAAGGGGCGGATGCGGGTCAGGAAGCTCAGCGCGCAGGAGATCGGCGACGTCTTCGAGGTGCGGACGGCCCTGGAGATCCTGGCCGCCTCGAAACTCGCGGGGAGCGCCCGGCGTGCGGAGTTCGCGGACGCGCTGGAGCGGAAGGTCGGGCAACTGCGGGAGCCCGGTCTCGGGTTCGGCGAACGGATCGACACCGACCTGGGGTTCCACGCCCTGATGTGCGAGCTGACCGGCAACGGCACGCTCAGCCGTTCCTGGCTCCAGCTGAGCAGCCAGATCCGGATGATGATCATCGCGGCGGGGCAGGAACGGGCGATCGGCAGGATGCGCTACGAGGCGCACCTGCCGATCATCGAGGCCATCCGCACCGGTGACGTGGACGCCGTCCGGGAGACCCTCACCGAGCACATGGCGGACTTCACCCGCCGGTATGTCGGTGACGCGCTCGCCGAGGAGACGGAGCCCGCGGACACGCCGTGACGGGGCGGGGTCAGCGGACCCTGCGGAGTGTGTCGAAGAAGCCCCGCTTCGTCTCGGTGCCGGCAGCCCAGTCGACCGGTACGGCCTGATAGCCGTGGTGGTAGTCGCCGATCGTCGGCCGCGGCGGGTCGGTGGTGACCGAGCCCGGGTCGAAGTAGCCCCAGGAGGCGCCCGCGGCGAGGGCGGCCTTCATGTGGTTGTGCGGCTGGTCGAAGTCGAAGTGGTCGTCCTCGTTGAACATGATGGGCTTCGGGGTGTACCCCGGTGCGGCCCTGACCTCCTCGGTCATCTCCCGCAGCCGGTCCGGGGCGGGGGTCCCGTTTCCGTGCAGCAGAACGAAGTCGGCCTCGGCGAGCACCCGTTCGGTGATGATGGGCGGGTGGGCGAGGAAGCTGGTGCTGACCAGCAGCCTGCGGCCCTCATGGGTGATCGACTTGGCGAGGGCGATCAGTTCATGGACACGTTCGGCCTTGATCAGGCTGTGCGTGTAGTGGCGGTGCCAGTTCACCTCGTTGGCGATCTCGATCAGTACGTGCCGCCAGCCGGACCGGAGCACCCAGGTGCAGACCTCGGTGACGGCCCGCCGGATGGCCGGTTCGTCGCGAAGCCGGTGGTCCTGGCCGTGGTAGAAGATGTCCAGGATGACGACGAGGCCGAGCCGGTCGGCCTCCTCGATGATCCTTCCCAGGCGTCCGCGGTAGGCCGTCGACAGTTCGCCCTCGGGGGTGAACGCGGCGTTGTCCCAGGGCTGTTCGACGCTGTAGCCCTGGGGGCTGCCGCCCTGGACGCCGAGGGTGAAGGCGTCGAGGCCGTCCGCCTTCCACTGCGGCATGGCGGCGAGGAATTCGCGGGTGTTGCGTTCGGCGTCCCACACCCCGGTGTCGGGGTACGCCCACTGGTGGACGGTGTCGGGATTGGCGTCGTCGAACACACCGTTGATCATGCGGCTGTTGAGCAGCAGACCGTCGAGCGGGATGCCGTCGAGGGTACGGCCCTGATTGGCGGTCCGTCCGTCGACGACGAAGTGGGTTCCCCGGATGTCGATCGAGGTCATGCGGGTCGTTCTCCTTACGGGGTGACGGGGTGACGTGGTGACGAGGTGGTGGCCGTCCGGGCGGCGGGGCGGTCGTGGGCCGCGACGACCAGGCGGGCGGCCGGCGCGGCGATGAGCAGGGCGGCGAACGGCTGGACGTAGACGCAGCAGACGGCGAGCAGGGCGACGGCGGCGGTGAGGGCGGCGGCGACCGGGTGCCCGACAACGCGCTCCACCGTGCGGCGGAAGGCGTCACGGACCCCGGAGGCGCCGTCCGCGAGGGTGGGTACGAGGTTCGCCGTGAACACCAGGAAGGGGATCGCGACCGCCGCCGACGCGACGGCGGCGTACGGCCGCTGCCCTGCCATGTGCGGGACGATCAGCGCGTTCGCGGTCAGCACCGCGGCGACCGGGAAGAGAATGGCGAAGGCGGCGGTGCCGGTACGTGCCGAGCGCCGCAGGTGGCCGAGATAGGCGGTGGCGACGGGGCCCTCGTCGCCCTGGGCCCAGGCCCGTACGGTCGCCACGAGCGCGGCGGCGGCCGCCGGAGCGGTGACCAGAGGCGCGGCGGTGACCGTCCACAGCAGGCTCAGGTACAGGTACCGGCAGGCCGTGTCGAGCGCCGCGTAGCAGCGGCCGGACCACCAGGCGCCGCGGGGCGGGCGGGTCATCCCTTCATCCCGGAGGTGGAGATGCCGTCCACGATCAGCCGCTGGAAGATCAGGAACAGGGCGAGGGTGGGCAGCAGCGAGAGCACACTCATCGCGAACATGGGGCCGAACTGCGACTGGCCGGTGCCGTCGACGAACTGCCGCAGCGCCAGGGGGACCGTGTACAGCTGCGACTGGGAGATGTAGATCAGCTGGGAGAAGAAGTCGTTGTACGTCCACAGGAAGGTGAAGATGGCCGTGGTGACGAGCGCGGGCGTCAGCAGCGGGAGGATGACCCTGAGGTAGATCATGCCGGGGTTGCAGCCGTCCAGCGCGGCGGCGTCGTCCAGGTCGCGGGGGATGCCGCGGATGAACTGCACCATCAGGAAGATGAAGAAGGCGTCGACGGCGAAGAACTTGGGCAGCACCAGCGGGAGGTAGGTGTTCACCCAGCCGAGGTCGTGGTACAGGACGTACTGCGGGATGATCGTCACCTGTGCGGGCAGCATGATGGTGATCATCATGAGCGCGAAGGCGACGCCCTTGAACCGGAACTCCAGCCGGGCGAAGGCGAACGCGGCCAGCGAGCAGGCGAAGATGTTGCCGACGACGGCCCCGAGGCTCACGACGACGGAGTTCAGCAGCGGCCGTCCGAAAGTGCTGCCGTCGGCGCTGGTCCAGCCTCGGACGTAGTTGCCGAAGTCCCAGCTGTGCGGGAGCAGGCCGGCCGAGCCGAAGATCTCGTCGGCGGGCTTCAGGGACGCCGACAGCAGCCACACCAGGGGGTAGAGCATCGCGACGGCGCCCGCGGCGAGGACGAGGTAGAGCAGGGCCCGGACGGTGCGTCGGCCGGCGGTGGCGGCACGGGGCGCGGGTGCGCCCGGGGGTGCGCTCCCGCCGACGGGTTCGGTGGTGGTTGTCATGGTGCGTTCTCACTGTTCGTCGGCGTAGTGAACCCAGTACCGGCTGAGCCAGAAGTTGACCGCTGTCACCGCCGCGATGATGGTGAGCAGGACCCAGGCCATGGCGGCGGCGTAGCCCATCTCGAAGTTGTTGAACGCGGCCTGGTAGAGGTACAGCGTGTAGACGAGCATCGAGTTGCCGGGGCCGCCCTGGCCGCCGCCGATGATGAAGGCGGAGTTGAAGACCTGGAAGGCGCTGATCACCTGGAGGATCAGGTTGAACAGGATGATGGGGGTGAGCATCGGCAGGGTGACGGAGAAGAACTTCCGTACGGTGCCCGCCCCGTCGAGGGAGGCGGACTCGTACAGCTCCGCGGGGATCTGCCGGAGCCCGGCCAGGAAGATGATCATCGGCGAGCCGAACTCCCAGACCCGGAGCAGGACGAGGGTGCCCAGCGACCAGGTCGGGTCGCCGATCCAGCTGGTCGTGGACTCGATGCCGATCAGGCCGAGCAGGTTGTTGAGGAGCCCGTCGGCGCCGAAGATCTCGCGCCACAGGATGGCGATGGCGACGCTGGAGCCGAAGAGGCTGGGCAGGTAGTACAGCGCACGCCACAGGCCCAGGGCCTTGACGCCGCGGTTGAGGATGGTGGCCAGCAGCAGCGCGAAGGCGAGTTGCAGCGGCACCGCGACGGCCACGTACACGAGGGTGACGACGGCGGACTTCCGCCACAACGGGTCCGCGGTGAACATCCGCGTGTAGTTCTCCAGCCCGGCCCACCGGGGCGACGAGAGCAGGTCGTAGTGGGTGAACGACAGGTAGAGGGAGGCCAGGAGGGGGCCCGCCGTCAGCACGACGAGACCCACGATCCAGGGGCTGAGGAACAGCAGTGCCCATGCGCCCTGGGAGCGCCGCCGGCTCGTGGGAGCCGGCTTCGCCCCGGTGGCCGGGGCCGCGCGGGGAAGCCCGGAGGTGATGGTCACGACAGATATCCCTCGGCCTGCGAGAAGAAGCCGTCGGTCCCCGCGGCGATGGACTGCTGCCCGGTGGCGATTCCCTGGCTCGTCGTGACGAACGCGGTCATCACCTGCGGGGAACCGCTGGGGAACTCCTCGTCGAGGGGCGGAACGGGACGGGCGAACTCCTTGGCGACGAGTTCGACGTAGTCGACGAACAGCCGGTCGCTCTTGCCGTACGTGATCGTCCTGCGCAGTTCCAGGTTGGGCGGGGCGGCGAACTCGGCCTGGAGGACGCTCGCGGCCTGTTCGTCGTTGAGCATGAAGTCGACCAGCGCGACGGCGTCCGCGGGGTGGCTCGAACGGGCGTTGACCGCGACCCAGTTGGAGGCCCTGACGAAGTGACCGGAGTTCGAGGCGCTGGGCATCGGCATGGTGCTGACGGCCAGCTCGTTCTTCGTCAGGGCCTGGAAGCTGCTCAGGACGTTCGGATAGATGAAGAAGTTGGGCACCTTGCCCGTGACCAGCAGTGAGTTGCCGAAGCCGCCGGTGGAGGTCTGCACGGTGAGGTCCCCGGGCGGGGCGGCGCCGCTCTTGCGCAGGTCCGCCCAGATCTCGAACCAGGCCTGCATGTCGGCCTTGGAGAAGCCGAGCTTGCCGTCCTTGTACAGTTCCTTGCCGCGCTGGCGCACGAAGATCTCGAAGCCGTTGAAGTCGGTGCTGTCGTCCATGGTGCCGTAGAGGCGGCCGCCGGACTTCTTCCGCACGTCGTTGGCGAAGGAGATGAACTGGTCCCAGGTCTGGCCGGGTTCGGGGACCGACAGGCCCAGGCCGGTCAGCGCCGACCGGTCCCAGATCACACCGTAGGCGTTGTCGCCGAGCGGCAGGGCCACGCGCTTGCCGCCGATGACGCCGCCGGAGGAGGCCTCCTTGTCGAGGGGCGACAGGTCCAGGACCTTCGCGCTGTAGCGGTCGAGGGGCGCGAGGGCGTTCTTCGTGGCGTACTGCGCGACGATGTTCTGGAAGAGCGCCAGGACGTCGGCGGCGGCGCCACCGGCTATCTCGGTGGCCAGCTTCTGCGCGTAGGCCTCGTTGGAGAGCAGTTGCAGGCCGACCGTGCCGCCGTGCTTCTTGGCGTACAGCTCGAAGACCCGCTGGAGCTTCTGCTGCCGGACGTTCGAGCCGTAGGCGGACATCTTCAGCGGGACGTTGCCCTGGGGTGTGACCGAGGCGGACCCCGGGCTGCCGGAGGTGCCGCAGCCGGCCAGGGAGAGGGTGGTCGCCCCGGCGGCGGCGAGACCGAGTCCGAGGAAGGAGCGGCGGGAGGGACCTCTGCCGATGTGGTGCATGGTGCGTGCCTTTCTCCGTTGAAAGGTGAAGGGGAGAGACGGGAAGACGGAGCGTCGGGTCGGGGAGTCGAGGAGCCGGACGCGAGGGGGAGGTGGGGAGGCGGACGCCGGGAGGGTCCGCCGGGAAGCATGGCCGAAGGCGCCGGAAGGGGTGACCGGGGGCACCGGGAGGGGACTCCTCCGTGGGCCGAGGGTCAGAAACCCTCCATCCGGTGGGGAACGTAGTGGGTTTCGAGCAGGCTCATCTCGTCCGCGTCGAGCGAGAGACCGACGGCCGCCACGGCGTCGTCGAGGTGGTGCGGTTTGGTGGCTCCGACGATCGGCGAGGAGACGACCGGGCGGTGCATCGTCCAGGCGAGGGCGACCTGGGCCCTGGTGACCCCCCGGGCCTCGGCGATCGCCGCGACCTGGTCGACGATCTTGCGGTCCTCGGCCTCGGCCTGCTGGTAGAGCGTCTTGCCGAGGGGGTCGGTCCTGATCCGGTCGCTGGTGTCGTCCCAGGCTCGGGTGAGCTTGCCGCGGGCCAGCGGGCTCCACGGCAGCAGGCCGACGCCCTGGTCCAGACAGAACGGGTGCAGTTCGCGCTCGTCCTCCCGGGTCAGCAGGTTGTACTGCGACTGCATGGAGACGAAGCCCGTCCAGCCGCCGAGCCGGGCGGTGTACTGGGCCTTGGCGAACTGCCAGGCGTGCATCGACGAGGCGCCGATGTAGCGGGCCTTGCCGGCCTTGACGACATCGTGCAGGGCCTCCATCGTCTCCTCGATCGGGACGGTGTCGTCCCACCGGTGGATCTGGTAGAGGTCGACGTAGTCCGTGCCCAGACGGCGCAGGCTGGCGTCGATCTGTTCCATGATGTGCCCCCGGGAGAGCCCGCCGCCGTTCGGACCCGGCCGCATGACGCCGTGGACCTTGGTGGCGATGACGACCTCCTCGCGGCGCGTGAAGTCGCGGACGCAGCGGCCGAGGATCTCCTCGCTGTGGCCGAGGGAGTAGATGTTGGCGGTGTCGAAGGTGGTGATGCCGAGTTCCAGGGCCCGCTTGACGAACTCGCGGCTGGGCTCCTCGGGCAGGCTCCAGCCGTGCGCGCCCCGGTCGGGTGCGCCGTAGCTCATGCAGCCGAGGGTGACGGCGGAGACTTCGAGCCCACTGGCGCCTATCTTCCGGTACTTCATGTCGGTGTGACTCCTTACGGGTTCTGGGCGGCGTTCTGGAACATGCGGATGACACTGGAGTCGTCGTTCCGGCCCAGCCCCTGGCGGCGGGCGCGGGAGAACAGGGCCGCCGCCTGCTCGGTCAGCGGGGTCACGGCGCCCGCTTCCCGCGCCGCGGCGAGGACGAGGGAGGAGTCCTTGACGAAGATGTCGATCGCGCTGAGGACCGGTGGGGTGCCGGTGTCGAGCATCCGCGGTCCACGGTCGCTCAGCATGAACGAGGACGCGGCACCGGACTCGATGGTGGCGAGGACCTGTGCCGGGTCGAGTCCGAGGGTACGCGCGAACTGCAGCGCCTCGCCCGCGGCCGCGAGGTGCACGGAACACAGCAGCTGGTTGACGAGCTTCACCGCCTGGCCGTCGCCGACCCGGTCCCCGCAGTGGGCGATCCGTGAGGCCACGAGGTCCAGCACCGGCCGTACGCGGTCGAGTACGCCGGGGTCGGCACCGGCCAGTACGGTCAGCTCGCCGGTCGCGGCCCGCACCGCTCCCCCGGTGACCGGTGCGTCCACCACCCGGACGCCCAGGGCCTCCAGCCGGCGCCCCGCCTCGGCCACGCAGTCGATACCGACCGAGCTCATCAGGATCACGGTGGCACCGGCGGCGATACCGGCGTGCACACCGTCGTCGCCGAACAGGGCCCGTTCGAGTTGGGCCGGTGTGGCCACCATGACCACGACCGCCTCGGCCCCGCGGGCCGCCCGGGCCGCGCTGCCGACGGCCCGTGCGCCTTCGGCGGCGAGCTGGGCGGTACGGGCGGAGTCCGGGTCGAACACGGTCACCGGATGTCTGCGCAGCACGAGCCGGGCCATCGGCAGGCCCATGGCGCCCGCTCCGACGAACGCGACCTTCATCGGACCTCCCCACCGGGCCGGGCGGACACGGCCGGAGCACCGGGCACGGTACGGATGACGGATTCGGCCCGCGTAGTGGGCGCGGAAGGCGCGGTGGGCGCGGCAGGCGCGGTGCGGTCGGTGGACTCGGAACAGGCGGTGGCCAGGTGGCTCAGCGCGGATCGCACTTCCTCCTCCTTCGAGGCGAACGGGCTGTCGTGTGTTTCCAGCTCCAGGACGAGCGGACCTCGGTAGCCGGCCGACTCGGCGACGGCCAGCACCCGGCCGAAGTCGATGTCGCCCAGGCCCATCGGCCGGCGGATGTCCCCGGGCAGGGCGTCGCGCAGGTGGACGGTCGACACCCGCCCGGCGAAGTGCGGGAACAGTTCGGCCGGGTCTTCGCCGGAGGCCCTGACGTGAGAGACGTCCCAGGCCTGGGTGATGCCGGGTGCCAGTATGGCGAGGAGTTCCGTGGTGCGCGCCATGGTGTTGACCAGGCGCAGGTAGTGGGGTGCCTCGACGGTCAGTTCCACGCCCGTCTCGCGGGCGTGGCCGAGCACGGGCTCCAGTCCGTCGGCGACCCGGCGCAGTTGTTCCCCGGCCGGGATGGTGCGGTCCTCGGGTTCACCGCAGGTGAGGACCAGCCGCGGGCTCGCGACATCGGCGCAGAAGTCGAGCAGCCGGTACATCGCCTCCCGTACGGCCGTGTGGTCGGCCCGGGTGGTGAAGGAGCCGGGATCGGCGTTGACCCCGGTGACGGTCAGGGACGTGGCCCGGACCTGGTCCGCGACGGCGGCCAGCTCGGCGGCGGTGCCACGCGGCGGAACGTGCTCGCACAGCCCCGCCAGGGCGCCCAGGTCGGCCTGGTGGAAGCCGAGGCCGGCGATGGTGTCGAGCGCACGGGGCAGTGCGCGGTCGCGGAAGGTGATGGTGGAACAGGACAGGGGTGGCAGCGTCGGCATGGCGTATCCGGTCTCTCAGCCTCGGGGGGGGGAAGGGATCTGCTCTCCGGCTGGGCCCTGTCTGACAAATAGCGCCGTCCGCCCCTTGGGGCGGGGCTCGCGGCGTCTGGTGCACTGCACTCGCTCCGCTCGCTCCGTCTCGGCACATTGATTCGTCCTGTGGACGCCGAGCGCAATCGCAGGGCGGAGGATCGCCCGTGTAGGACGTACTCGGGCGACTCCGACAACGCAGCGAGTGTGCGTGCCAGGCGTCGCGAGCCAGGCGGGATTTGTCAGACAGGGCCTAACGGGGTGGCCCGGGCGTCGCCCGCGTAGCGGCGGGAGAAGTCGCCCATGTGCGCGGAGACGACGGAGGCCGCGTGCGCGGGGTCCCCGGTGGCGATCGCGTCGACGATGGCGATGTGGTCGGCGTAGCGCATCCGGCCGCTCGCCCGGGCGGGCCCGGCGGCGATGATGATCATCTCGATCTGGCCGATCAGACGGCCCCATACGGTGTTGAGGGTGTCGCTGCCCGTCAGCCGGCAGAGCCTCGCGTGGAAGGCGAGGTCCAGCTCGATCTGCCGGCCGAACGACAGACCGGCCTCGTTCAGCGGCTGGAGCAGCTCGCGCAGTTCGGCCGCGGTCTCGTGCCGGTCGGGGCGCCGGGCCAGCTTGGTCGCGGCCAGCACCTCCAGTGTTTCGCGGACCTCGAAGACCTCGCGGATCTCCTGCGGGGACAGCTCCCTCACGTGCATGTGGCCGCGGCCGTCGCCGACGACCAGGCCCTCCGCCTCCAGGGGGCGCAGGGATTCGCGCAGGGTCCCGCGGCTCACACCCAGTTCGCCGCTGAGGTTCACCTCCACGATGTGTTCGCCGGGGCGGAGCATCCCGGAAATGATCTGTTCTCGCACGTAAGTGGTGCAGCGCTCGCGCAGTGTGCCGCGGCTGAGCGCGGTGGGGACACCGTTCGTCATGGCCAGAACCGTACTTGTTGACATTTTTTTGTCAACAGTTACGTTGGGGAAACACAACACAGGACGAACGGAAGGATGGGGAGTACGTGACGCGACTGTGGAACACACCGGACGACTTTCCCGACGAGATGCTCGCCGGGTTCGCCGCGGCGAACGGCCGGTGGGTGCGGCGGGTGCCGGGCGGTGTCGTGCGCTCGACGCGGGACGAGCGGCCGACGGTGTCGGTGGTCGTCGGAGGAGGATCGGGCCACTACCCGGCCTTCGCGGGACTCGTCGGCCCCGGCCTGGCGCACGGCGCCGCGGTGGGCAATCCCTTCTCCTCCCCCTCGGCGCACCAGGTGGAGTCGGTGGCGCGAACCGCCGAGCAGGGCAAGGGGGTTCTGCTGTCCTACGGCAACTACGCGGGCGATGTCCTGCACTTCGGCGAGGCCGAGGCCGCCCTGCGTGCCGACGGCATCGACTGCCGTACGGTACGGGTCACCGACGACGTGTTCAGCGCCCCCGCCGACCGCGCCGACCAGCGGCGCGGAATAGCCGGGGACCTCGTCGTCTTCAAGATCGCCGGGGCGGCGGCCGCCGCCGGACACGATCTCGACGCCGTGGAGGCCCTGGCACGCAGGGCCAACGAACGCACCCGCTCGATGGGCGTCGCCTTCTCCGGCTGCACCCTCCCCGGGGCCGGCCGGCCGCTGTTCACCGTCCCGGAGGGCCGGATGGCCATCGGACTGGGCATCCACGGTGAGCCGGGCATCGCGGAGGTGGACCTGCCGACGGCCGACGGGCTCGCCGAACTCCTCGTGGAGCGGCTGCTGTCCGGGGAGGAGACGCCCCTGCCGGACGGGCCGCGTGGTGCCCGGGTCGTCGCCCTGCTCAACGGCCTCGGCTCGGTGAAGTACGAGGAGTTGTACGTCGTCTACCGGCGCGTCGCCGAACTCCTCGACACCGCCGGTGTGTTCGTGGCCGACCCGCAGGTGGGCGAGTTCTGCACCAGCTTCGACATGGCGGGGGTCTCGCTGACCCTGCTGTGGCTCGACGACGAGTTGGAGCGGCTGTGGTTCGCGGCGGCCGACACCCCGGCGTTCCGCACCGGAAGCGTCGACGCCCCGCTGCCGCGGTCCGTACGGATTCCGGCCGCGGAGGGGGCCGGGGCGGCCGGCGGAGCCGCGGTGGCCGGGACCGGATCCGGGCCGCCGCCGGAGGCGAGTGAGGAGTCGCGCCGGCTCGCGGCCCGCATCGCCGACATCCTCGACGCCGCGCACACCGCGATCGACGCCACCGCCGAGGAGCTGGGCCGTATCGACGCGGTGGCCGGGGACGGCGACCACGGCATCGGCATGCGCCGCGGGACCCGCGCCGCGGCCCGCGCCGCCACCGCGGCGGCCGGGCAGGGCGCGGGCGCGCTGACCACGCTCGACGCGGCGGCGAGCGCCTGGTCGGACAGGGCGGGCGGCACCTCCGGCGCCATCTGGGCGGTCATCCTGCGCGCGGTGGGCCGTGAACTGGGCGACGGCCGCGCCCCCGTGGCGGCGGACCTCGTGCGCGGGCTCAACCGCGCCGTCGAGCAGGTCACGTCCTACGGCAAGGCGGTGCCGGGCGACAAGACCCTGGTCGACGCGCTCGTACCGCTGGCCGACACCTTCGCCGCGGCCGTCGCGTCCGGCGCCGATCCCGCCACCGCCTGGGCGAAGGCGACGGCCGCGGCCACCGCCGCCGCGGACGCCACCGCCGGCCTGCTCCCCCGCCTCGGCCGGGCCCGCGTCCACGGCGAACGGTCCCTCGGCACCCCGGATCCGGGCGCCGTCTCCCTCGCCACGCTCGCCGGGGTCGTGGCGGGATTCTTCCCCTCGGCCGGATGACCTCCCCTCGGCACCGGGACCCGACGGCCCGGCAACTGCCCGCTCCGCACACTCCCGGCCCTCAGGGCCCCAGGGGCTCAGGCCCACGACGAACGGACTCCCCCTCATGAACGCCTGGCGCCTCGTCGTCGGCTCGGACGACGCAGGATTCGAGTACAAGCAGCGCATCAAGGCCGATCTCCAGGACGATCCCGAAGTGGCCCAGGTGCTGGACATCGGTGTGAACGCCGACGGGCACACCCCTTACCCGACCGTGGCCATCGAGGCCGCCGAGATGATCGCGCGAGGCGAGGCCGACCGGGCGATCCTCGTCTGCGGGACGGGACTCGGGGTGGCCATAGCGGCCAACAAGGTCAAGGGAGTGCGCGCGGTCACCGCCCATGACAGCTACTCCGTCGAGCGGTCGGTCCTCTCCAACAACGCGCAGATCCTCTGCATGGGACAGCGGGTGGTGGGCATCGAGGTCGCCCGCCGGCTGGCCAGGGAGTGGCTCGGCCACCGGTTCGACACGGCCGGCCCGTCGCACGCGAAGGTCGCCGAGATCGACCACTACGAAGCACGGTGATCCGGTACCGCCCCCGGGCGCCGCGTGCCGGAAGGAGCGCGCGGCGGCCCCGGGGCACGGGCCGCGGTCACCCGGGCCGCGCTCACCCCAGGTCGGGCGCGCGCCGGGAGCCGGTCGCCCGCCAGTGCCAGCATCTCCGCCTCGTGGTACGGGAGGGCCATGAGCTCCAGACCGACGGGCAGACCGTCCTCGGTGAATCCGGCCGGGACGGTGATGGAAGGCATCCAGAGCTGGGACGCGATCACCGTGTTGGTCGGGAACTCCAGGCAGGTCCAGCGCGAGGCGAGCACATCGGCGTGGGTCGGCGCCGCGATGCGCACATCGGGGAAACACAGCGCGTCGAGACGGTGCGCGGCCATGACGCCGATGATGTCGCGCTGGAACCGCTCGCGGGCCTCCAGCCGCTGGTAGTACTCAGGGTCGTCGGCCGGGCGGGCCGGGCCGGTGGCGATTCCGGCGAACAGGTCAAGGTTGGGGTGGGCGAGGCCGTCGGCGTACACCTGGGCGACGGAGGTGGCCTTGATCCCGGGACGGGTCGCCAGGAACGCGTCCATGTCGGCGCGGGAACGGGAGAAGTACACCGACGTATAGGCCACGTAGTGGTCCAGATCAGGGACCTCGACGTCGACGAGTTCGGCTCCGCCCGCCACGATCGGGTCGAGGGCGACGGTCTTCGTGGACCTCCTCGACCGCGATCTCATCCAGGCGCAGCACACGGCGCTCTTCGAGGCGATCCGCGATCAGCGGCCGGAGCGCGCCCGCGCCCGCCTGCTCGACCATGTGACCCACCTGGCCGAGGTACGGGCCCGGGCGCTGGCCGAGCGCGGGGTGAGCGAGGTTCCGATCTCCAGCCTGCTCCCCGAGGACGGGGGCGCGGAGAAGGCCGGTCCCGCCGCGCGGACCCGGCACAATCCCGTCGAGCGGGCCTGAGGGCGCTCCCGCGGGGTCCGGGCGTGCGCCGTCGGGCGTACGGCCGCCCCGCCCCGGCCGCCTGACGCGCTCACCCGCCCCGACCCGCCCAGAGGACCAGAGGACGAGAGGCCCCCATGACCGCCGACCTGCCCGTGACCTTCGACGACGTCCGCGAGGCCGCCGTACGCCTCGACGGCATCGCCCACCGCACACCGGTGCTGACCTCCCGCACCCTCGACGCCCTCGTCGGTGCGGAGGTGTTCATCAAGTGCGAGAACTTCCAGCGCGTCGGCGCCTTCAAGTTCCGCGGCGCCTACAACGCCGCCGCGCAGTTGTCACCCGGGCAGCTGGCCCGGGGCATCGCCGCGTACTCCTCCGGCAACCACGCCCAGGCCGTCGCGCTGGCCGCCCGGGAACTGGGCACCGGCGCCGTCGTCCTGATGCCCGAGGACGCCCCCGCGTCGAAGCGGGAGGCCACCGCCGGATACGGCGCGGAGATCGTCACGTACGACCGCTACACCCAGGACCGCACGGCGCTGGGCGAGGCGCTCGCCGCCGGGCGCGGCCTCGCGCTCATCCCTCCCTACGACCACCCGCACGTCATCGCCGGGCAGGGCACCGCGGCCCTCGAACTCTTCGAGGAGACCGGGGAACTGGACACACTCGTCGTACCCGTCGGAGGCGGGGGTCTCATGGCCGGCAGCGCCCTCACCGCCAAGGCCCTGTACCCCGGTACGCACACCGTCGGTGTCGAACCCGACAGCGGCGACGACACCAAACGCTCCCTGGAGGCCGGCGAACGCGTCACCATCCCCGTACCCCGGACCCTCGCCGACGGGCAGGCCCTGCCCACCCCCGGCGAGATCACCTTCGCCGTCAACCGACGGCTCGTGGACGGCATCGCCCTCGTGAGCGACGACGAGATCCGCGGCGCCATGCGCTTCGCCTTCGAACGGCTGAAGATCGTCCTCGAACCCAGCGGCGCGACCGCCCTGGCCGCGCTTCTCGCCGGACGCGTCGGGAGCCGCCCCCGGCGGATCGGTGTCATCGCCTCCGGGGGAAACATCGACATCCGGCGGTTCACCGACATCATCGGCGGTTGACCGGCCCAGGGGCGGTCGCGGACCGGTGGGCACAGCCGCTCGGCTCAGATCGTGGCCGTGTCGATCACGAAGCGGTAGCGGACGTCCGAGGCGAGCACGCGCTCGTACGCCTCGTTGATCCGGCTCGCCTCGATCAGCTCGATCTCGGCACCGAGACCGTGCCCGGCACAGAAGTCGAGCATCTCCTGGGTCTCGGCGATACCGCCGATCGCCGAACCCGCGAGGGTCTTGTTCCCGCTGATCAGGGCAAACAGGTTGAGGGCCACGGGCTCCTCGGGGGCGCCGACGTTCACCAGCGCGCCGCCCGTCCTCAGCAGGCCCAGGTACGCGCCGAAGTCCAGGGGTGCGGACACCGTGGAGAGAATGATGTCGAAGGTGCCAGCCAGGTTCTCGAAGGTGGCCGGGTCGCTGGTGGCGTAGTAGTGATCGGCACCCAGCTTCAGGCCGTCGTCCTTCTTGCGCAGCGACTGGGACAGCACCGTCACCTCGGCACCGAGGGCGTGCGCGATCTTGACGGCCATGTGTCCGAGGCCGCCCAGACCGACCACGGCGACCTTCTTGCCGGGAGCGGCGCCCCAGTGCTTCAGCGGGGAGTACGTGGTGATGCCCGCGCAGAGCAGCGGCGCGGCCACGTCCAGCGACAGCCCGTCCGGGATACGGACCGTGAAGTTCTCGTCGACGACGATCTTCTGCGAGTACCCGCCGTAGGTGGGCTCGCCGTCGCGGCCGACGGCGTTGTACGTGCCGACGTTCCCGGCCACGCAGTGCTGCTCCCGCCCGGCCAGGCAGTTCTCGCAACGACGGCAGGAGTCGACCATGCAGCCGACGCCGACCCGGTCGCCGGCCTTGAACTTCGTCACGCCGGGGCCGACCTCGGCGACGACACCGGCGATCTCGTGACCGGGCACCATCGGGAAGATGGCCTCGCCCCAGCCCTCACGGGCCTGGTGGATGTCGGAGTGGCAGATGCCGGCGAACTTGATGTCGATCAGAACGTCGAACTCGCCGACCGCGCGGCGCTCGACGGTGGTGCGCTCCAGCGGGGCCTTGGCGCTGGGAGCTGCGTATGCGGCAACAGATGTGTTCATGTCCCCAGAGTGCCTCCACGCACTCTGTTCACCCAGGTCACCGCTTTGCGTACGTCCAGTGGTCCTACTACTGGCGGGGTCAGGAACCTGGTCGTACGAAGGGGAATACTGGAAGGCATGGACGACATCCCCGCCACGGCCGACGGACCGGCCGCCCTCCCCGACGGCCTCGACGGCCGGGCCGAGCTCAGCGAGTTCCTGCGCACCCGGCGGGCCCGGCTCAAGCCTGAGGACGTGGGAATCCCCTCGCACGGGCGGCACCGGCGGGTGCCGGGGCTGCGACGCGAGGAGCTGGCCCAGCTGGCCGGGGTCTCGGTGGCGTACTACACACGCCTGGAGCAGGGCAACGGGCGGAATGTGTCGGCGGAGGTGCTCGACGCCATCGCGCGCGCCCTGCGCCTGACCGACGCCGAGCACGCACACCTCACCCACCTCGCCAAGCCGAAGCAGCAGCGCAGGAAGTACCGGGTGGCCAGGCGGCAGCCGGTGCGGGTGGCGCTGCAGCAGCTGCTGGAGTCGCTGGAGGGCGTGCCCGCGTACGTCAGCGGGGCGCGCTCGGACATCCTCGCCTGGAACCGCACCGCGGCGGCGCTGTTCGGCGACTGGGGCAAGCTGCCGCCCGGGGAGCGCAACTGGGCTCGGCTCACCTTCCTCTCCCCCGACTACCGCGAGCTGTTCCTGGACTGGGACTCGAAGGCGTCCGACATCGTCAGCTATCTGCGGCTGTACGCGGGCCAGCATCCGCAGGACCCGGACCTGTCGGCGCTCGTGGGTGAACTCTCCGTCAAGAGCGAGGAGTTCCGGCGGCTGTGGGCCACGCACGACGTGAAGGAGAAGGGCCACGGCGTGAAGCGGATGCGGCATCCGCTGGTCGGCGACCTCACCCTCGCGTACGAGACGATGCATCTCGCGGACGACCAGGAACAGTTCCTGTGCGTGTACCACGCGGAGCCGGGCTCCGCGGCGGCGGAGGCGCTGCGCCTCCTGGCGAGCTGGGGCACGGACACGGTCAGGGCGGACAGCCGGACTCCACACCCCTGAGACCCCGCGGTGTGATCGGGGGTTGTCCGCGTCCGTGGCGGGTGGGGTCAGCGGGTGACCGTCCGGGGAGCCGGTGGGACGGGTACGAGCCGGTAGGCGTCCCCGTACGTGATCACGCGGCCGGCGGTGGGCGGCGGGAAGTGGGTGCCCAGCACGAGGGTGCCGGTGTCGGCGAGCGAGCCGAGCAGGGCGCGGCGCGAGGCCTCGGACCGCTCCGGGTCGATGTCGACGCACGCGCCGATGGAGGGGTGGGCGAGCTGGACCGGGTGGTGGACGCAGTCCCCGGTAATCAGCAGGGTCTCCCCTCGGCTGATCAGCTGGACGGAGAGGTGACCGGGAGTGTGTCCGGGGGTGCTGATCAGGCGCAGGCCGGGGGCCGCCTCGACACCCTCGGCGGGTACGTCGACGAGGTCGAGCAGGCCCGCTTCCTCGACCGGGATCACGGAGTCGCGGAACATCTGCTCGCGCGGCTCGTCCATGGCGTGGGCGGCCCAGAACTCGCGCTCGGCGCGGGAGGTTACGTAGCGGGCGTGGGGGAAGGTGGGGACCCAGGCGCCGTCCACCCGCCGTGTGTTCCAGCCGACGTGGTCGGTGTGCAGGTGGGTGAGGATCACCAGGTCGACGCTCTCCGGGTCGTACCCGGCGGCCGTGAGGCGCTCGACGTAGTCGGTCCGCAGGTCGTGCCAGGCGGGGTTGGCCCGTGTCTTGCCGTTGCCGATACCGGTGTCGACCAGCACCCGCAGCCCGCCGACGGTGAAGGCGAAACTGTGGCTGTCGATGCGCAGGGCGCCGTCCCGGTCGGCGAAGTCGGGGCGCAGCCAGTCGTGCCGGTCGACGACGTCCCTGGTGGCGTCGGGCAGCAGCCAGGTGCCTACGGCGGGCGGCAGGAGGACTTCGTCGATGCGGTGGACGGTGACGTCACCCACCGTCCAGGAAGGGAGGGCGGTGGTCCCGTGGACCGGTGGAGGGTTCATGGTCGCTCGTTTCCTGGGGGTGGGGACGAAGTGCGCCGTCCGATGCGCGGTGTGAGGGGCGCGCCCGGCTGTGGTGAGGGGCGGCCCGGTGTGCCGCCGGGCAAGGGACCCTTCACCAAACGCAACCTGTTTGCGTTAAGTCACCGTAGAACCTAGAGTGCATTAACGCAAACTGTTAGCTTTTGCAGCGGAACTGCCTCACCCCCGGCAGCTACAGGAGAGGGCGCTCATGTCCGCCGATGACCTCACACCACCGGAAGCGGCCCGCTGGGCCGGCCGTGCCGGGCTCCCCCTGCCGGCCGACCGCCACGCCGCGGTGGCCGCCACCGTCAACCACATCCACTCCGTCGTCGCGGTCCTGCGCGAACTGGACTTCGCCGACACACCACCGGCCGCCGCCTACCGCGTGGAAGAGACGGAAGCGGAGGAGCCCGATGCAACCGTATGAACTGTCCCTCGCCGCGGCCGCCGACGCGATCCGGGAGCGGAGGCTCTCCCCCGTCGAGCTGGTGGACTCCGTCCTCGACCGCGTCGAGGAGGTGGAGCCACTCCTGGGGGCCTATGTCACCGTCACCGCGGAGCAGGCCCGCACGGCCGCGCGCGCGGCCGAACGCGAGATCACGGCGGGCCGCGCGCGTGGCCCGCTGCACGGCATCCCCATGGGGCTGAAGGACCTGATCGACGTCGCCGGCATGGCCACCACGGCCAGCTCCCGGGTCCGCGCGGAGCACCGCGCGCGGGCCGACAGCACGGTCGCCACCCGGCTGGCCGCGGCCGGCGCGATCCTGGTCGGCAAGACCCACACACACGAGTTCGCCTACGGTCTGATCACCCCGCAGACCAGCAACGCCCGGGACCGGAACCGGATCGCCGGCGGCTCCAGCGGCGGGTCCGCCGTCGCCGTCGCCACGGGCGGCGCGACCTTCGCCCTCGGCACCGACACCGGCGGATCGATCCGGGTGCCCGCCGCGCTCAACGGCGTCGTCGGCCTCAAGCCGACCTACGGCCTCGTCCCCCGCCACGGCATCACGTCCCTGTCCTGGTCGCTGGACCACGTCGGGCCGATCACCCGCACCGTCGAGGACGCGGCCCTGGTCCTCACCGCCCTGGCCGGCCACGACCCCCGCGACCCCGCCTCCCTGGCCACGCCCGACACCTCCGCCTACCGGCCGGGCGCGGGGACGGACCTGACCGGGCTGCGGATCGGCGTGCCGCGCACCTTCTACTTCGACCACATCGACCCCGAGGTCGAGGCCGCCGTCCGGAGCGCCGTCGACCAGCTCCGGAGCCTCGGCGCACGCCTCGTCGAGGTCGAGATCCCCATGACGCGCTATCTCCGGGCCACCCACTGGGGCCTGATGGTCCCCGAGGCCACCGCCTACCACGAGCGCACCCTGCGCGCGGTCCCCGAGCTCTACCAGGCGGACGTACGCGTCCTCCTCGAAGCCGGCGAACTCCTGCCCACCGGGGACTACCTGCGCGCCCAGCGCGCCCGCACCCTCATGCGGCAGGCGTGGGCGGAGCTGCTGAGGGAGGTCGACATGATCGCCGCCCCGACGGTCCCGGCGACCGCGGTGGAGACCGGCCAGTCCACCATCACCTGGCCCGACGGCACCACCGAGGGCGTCTCCGACGCCTACGTACGCCTCTCGGCCCCCGCCAACATCACCGGCGTGCCCGCGCTGTCCCTTCCCGTCGGCCATGACACGGCGAGCCTGCCGATCGGCATGCAACTGCTCGGCCGGCCCCTCGGTGAGGCCGCGCTGCTGCGGGCGGGTCACGCGTACGAGCAGGCACGCCTCGGCGCCACGACCTCTTGACGCAATGAAATTGCGTTAAGCTGACTGTATGAGTCCCAGACCAATGGCGCGCCCCGGCGGGCGCAGCGCCCGGGTGCAGGCGTCGGTGCACGCCGCCGTGCGGGAACTGGAGTCGGAGGTGGGCCGGGAGTCGCTGACGGTGCCCCTGATCGCCGGCCGCGCCGGTGTCACCCCCTCCACGGTCTACCGCCGCTGGGGCGATCTGCAGGAGTTGCTGTCGGACGTCGCGGTCGAACGTCTGCGGCCCGAGGCCCCGCCCGAGGACACGGGGGACCTGGGCTCCGATCTCGAAGCCTGGGCCGAGCAGTTCCTGGAGGAGATGGCCTCCCCCTCGGGCCGCGCCTACATCCGTGACGCCCTGCTCGGCGACCCGGACGGCGGCAACGCCGGTCAGTGCTCGGCCTACGCGGCCGAGCAGATCGATGTCATCCTCGCCCGCGCGGCCGGGCGCGGGGAGGACACACCCGATGTCGGGACGGTCCTCGACCGCGTCGTCGCCCCCGTCATGTACCGCGTTCTCTTCCGCCCCGACCAGCTCGACGCCGCCTACGCCCGCCGTCTGGTGACCGGGTTCCTCGGCGCACCGGCGTAGGGCCGTGCCTCCCCGCACCAACCGCGGAGAGGCACGGAGTCAGGCGAAGGACAGGTCCGTCGACTCGGCGCGGATGCGTTCCTCGTCGACCTCGACACCGAGGCCGGGAGCGGTGGGGACGGTCGCGACGGCCGAGACGATGTCCAGCTTGTCGACGTAGAGGCCGGACAGCAGCTCGGGTCCGTTCAGTTCGGCCGGCAGGGCCAGTTCCAACTGACTGAACAGGTGCAGCGCCGCCGCGAAGCCGATGCCGCAGTCGGTCAGGCCGCTGCCGAGCACCTCCAGGCCGCCGGCCAGGGCGACCTGGGCGGTCTTCAGGGCGTTGCGGATGCCGCCGGACTTGCAGATCTTCAGGACCACGAGGTCCGCGGCGTCGAGGCGTATGGCGCGCGCCAGGTCCTGGGCGGTGAAGCTGCCCTCGTCGACGGCGACCGGAAGGTCGATCATGCTCCGCAGCCGCCGCAGGCCGAGGAGGTCGGTACTCGGCACGGGCTGTTCCACACAGTGGATCCCGGGTATGCCGCGCAGCGCGCTCAGCAGGTGCCTGAGTACGCTCGGCCGGTAGGACTGGTTGGCGTCCAGCCAGATGGGCTTGCCCCCGGCGACCTCCGCGACGGCCCTGACGGCCGCGGCGTCGGCGGCCGGGTCGCCGCCGATCTTCACCTTGAACGCCGGGTAGTGGGCGGAGGCCCGCGCGTGCTCGCGCACCGCGGACGGCTCCCCCACCCCGATCGCCGAGCAGAGCGGCACGGTGTCGCGCACCCTGCCGCCCAACAGGGCGTGCACGGGCAGCCCCGCCAGTTTGCCCGCCGCGTCGTGCAGGGCGATGTCGACGGCGGCCCGGGCGAACGGAAAGCCGCCGGAGACCGAGGGGGCCAGTCGGCGGTTCGCCCGCGCGTGGAACAACTCCACGTCGAAAGGGCTGAGTTGGAGCAGGATGGGGGCGAGATGCCGCTTGATGACCACGGCGATCGTCTCGGCGGTCTCATAGCTCCAACTCGGCAGGGCCCGCTGCTCGCCCCAGCCGACGACCCCGTCCTCGGTGGTCAGCCGGACGAAGATCACCGGCTCCGCCCGGTCCGGGGTGCCGACGGTGCCACTGCCGAGCACGAACCGCCGGGCGAAGGGTACGGCCACGGGGAAGACGTCGACCGCGGTGATGCGCGACATGGGGTGCGGGGTCCTTTCGGCGGAGGGGCCGTACCGGGGCCGTACGAGCCGTCGCGGGCGCCGGGGGTTCAGTCCGGCAGCCCCCAGGGCCGTGCCTCACCGACGGCGGGTACCTCACGCGGACTCAGGTCCGGGCGGGTGCCGCGGGGGCTGACGACGGCGGTCCCCTCCCGTCCGAGCGCGATCTCGATCCGGCCGGGCGCCGTCTCCCGGTGGCGCAGCCGCCGGCCCCGCTCGTCCCGTACGTCGACCGCGCCGTCGATGCCGTGGTCGAGGACGAGGGGTGCGCCGGCCTCGCTGTGGACCCGTACCCACCGGGTCCGGCCGCCCGACCGGTCCGCGTCGACGAGGAACGCGCCCTGGGTGCGCAGGGACTGGAAGGAGAGGTCGGGCCAGCGTGACGACACCGAGGGGAGGACCCGGACGACGCCGCCATGGCTCTGCACGGCCATCTCCAGGACCGACTGGGCCGCCGCCAGCGGGCTTTCCGTGCCGAGGTTGCCGTCCTCGACGTACATGGTGTTCGGGGTAAGCCGGGCGCCCCAGTTCTGGTGGACGACATTGCCGTCGGTGAAGAACGTCAGGAAGTCCAGGGCCTCCTCGGGCCGTTCCATGAGGGAGGCCATGACCGAGGCGACGGCGTAGCTGTAACCCGCCCACAGGCCACGGTCCTTGACCCAGTGGTCGAACGTGGTCCGCATGATGTCCCGGTCGGCGGGCCGGTCCCAGGTCAGCTCGTGGAGGGGGTACAGCCACAGCATGTGCGAGAAGTGCCGGTGGGATTCGGTGAGCGGCTTTCCGGCGCCGATGATGATGCCCGTCGTGTCACGCGGGTAGTCGACCAGCCGGGTGAGGATCTCGCGCCAGCGGCCGGCGCGCGGGTGGTCCGTACGGAGGACGGTCAGGCAGTCGAGGAGGGTGGCGCAGCCCCAGCGGAGCAGGGAGAGATCGTAGGTGCAGTCGGTGGCGTCCGCCCACTCGGGCGACCGGGTGAGCGGCAGGTGGAGGCGTCCGTCGCCGCCCTCGTACAGGAAGTGGTCGTAGAAGTTCACCGCGTTGACGAGGATCGGGTAGAGGACGTCGCGCACGATCCCGATGTCCATGGTGTGGCGGTGGCTGAGCCAGATGTTGTGCAGGGCCCAGATGAGGTTGCCGTTGTTGTCGGTCTTGGTGGAGGTGCCGGGGATACCGACGGTCTTGGCGCCGGGCCGCAGCGTCCAGTCCGAGGGGTGGGCCAGGGCGTAGGTGCGGCCGTCCCGGTACTCCGGCGGGACGGAGACCGGCAGGTGCTTCTCGAAGTCCTTGAACGTGGAGGTGACGGAGTCGAGTTCGGGGTGGTTGGAGCCCTGGATCAGCCAAGTGGCGATCTGCACGTTGAGGTTCCACCAGACCGCGGTCCAGCTGCCGCCGGTCTCCGGGTACCAGGGCCCCCACTCGGACATCGAGGGCCCGCCGGCCCGGGTGGCGCAGGCGGCCTTGTAGAGCTGGATCCAGTAGAAGTCCTGAATGCGTTTGTCGGGTAACGACAGCAGGCTGCGCCGGTAGAAGCGGTGCCACCAGTCGCGGTGTTCGCGCACCAGCCGGTCCGGGTCCGCGGCCAGGGTGCGGGACACTTCGGAGAGGGCCGACTCCGTCGTGCCCGACAGGTCGTCGGGGAAGCGGTAGACGATGTGTGCGGCAAGCAGCCTGGCGGTGCCGGAGCGCCGTTCACGCCAGGCTGTGGTCCAGCCGCCGCCCGCGATCAGCGGCTGTTCCACGTATCCGGTCCCCCGCGCGGAGCCGGTGCGGGGGTCGGGGTTGCCGGTGTAGTCGGCGGGTTTGTCCTTGGTGCGCGGCGAGGTCGCGGGCAGCCAGGTGAACGACCAGGCCGCGGCCTCCTCGCCCGCGCTGGGCCGGGTGGAGATCAGCAGCGCGGTACGGGTGTTGTGCACCAGCATCGAGAAGCGGACGCTGCCCCGGGTCGTGGTGATGGTGCCGCGCAGTTCGGCGTCCCAGAGGTCCAGGGTCCAGTCGACACCGGTCACCTCGCCGGCCAGCGTGAGGTCGAAGTGGCCGATGGGCAGGCGGGAGAAGCCGTAGGGGGCGCGCCACTGCGGCCGCTGGTCCTGCACCTGGCCGTGACTGACCATGACTTTCACCGAGTTGGGCGTCGCGCCCCGGTAGACCTGGGCGCCGAGCAGGCCGTTGCCGAGGAAGGGGCCGTCCTTCCAGTCGCCGGGCATCCGCCGCCACCGCAGGGCGGCGGCCCTGACCACCCGTTCGTGCAGGCTCCGCGCTCCGGCGGAGTCCCGGGGCGCCGCCAGGACGGCACCGGACCCGGCCGACCAGCCGGCGGCCGCGACGGCGGCCGCCGTGCCGATCGCGCCTCTTCGAGAGATCCCGTTCCCTGTCGTCGGGGTCACGTATATGCCTCCCATGTCAGGTGGTGAACCTCCTGGCATGGTGCAGGCCCTTACGGCGACAGGGGAAGACCTCCGACGTATCGGAATTCCGGCGTCGACAAATTCGCAGGTGAAACGGGATCCCTCAATTTCCCTCCGACCAGGAGGCCGCCAGTCGACCGATGTATCCGACGTATCCGGCCCCTACGAGAACTCCCCTGCCGTCGGTCGGCGCGTCGCATCCGTCGCCTCGCCGACGTCGGTGAGGGGGCGCAGCCGGTAGGTGTAGGAGTAGTCGCGGTCGGCGAGGAGCTTGTACTCGTCGTGGGTATGGGCGCCCCAGCTGTTGTCGCCGCCCACACCCATCTGACGGTGGTTCAGGCGTAGGACGACCGCGTCGCGCGGGGTGAGCTGGTAGTCGTGGCGCACTCCGCCCGACAGGTCCTCCGGGGTGAAGTGCGAGGCGTTGACCTCCAGGAGCGGTTCGCCGGAGACGAGCAGGCCGGCCCCGTCACGGCCGGTCAGCGCGGCCCAGCGGACGTCGGTCTTGTTGCCGTTCTCCTGCGGGCGCAGGTAGGAGGTCCACTGCCCGGCGACGGTGCCCGCGTACAGGCCCACATCGGTGCCGTTGTTGCGGTCCCACATGTTCTCCTCGGGACCGCGCCCGTAGTAGTGGAGGCGGTCCAGGTGCCTCGGCAGGAACAACAGGGTGCCGACCTCGGGGAGGTAGGGCAGGCTCGACGCGCCCGGGTGGAGGGTGTGGTCGACCTTGATCTCGCCGTTGCCGAAGACCGTGTACGTGGTGGTGTACGCCGACTCCACGGTTGTCGGCAGTGTGCCGCTGACCTTGATCTCGACGGCCTTGTCCCGCAGCGTGCGGACGCCGACCGCCGTGACCTCGCGCAGGGCGCCGGCGTCACGCCAGGTCTGGTTGCGGGTGTGCTGGCCGTTGCCCCGGTCATTGTCGGTGGGCGCCCGCCAGAAGTTCGGCACGGGGCCCGAGGTGATCAGCCGGACGCCCCGGGCCTCGTACGAGGTGATGGTGCCGGTGCCCTTGTCGACGGTGACGGAGAAGCCTCTTCCCGTGACGGTGACGGCCTTCTCGCCGTCCTCGTGGCGCAGCGCCGGTACGGTCTCCAGCGCCACCGGTGTCACGGCCGGACTGCCCGCGGCGACGGGCAGTTGCTGCTTGGCCGTCTCGAAACCGGCCTCGGCCCACTTGGCCGGCTCCTTGGTGGTGAAGGAGAGCTGCAGGAAGTACTCCGTGCCGGGCGCCGGCCTCGCCGGGACCTTGACGGGGACCGTGATGTCCTTGCTGGTGAGCGGGGCGACGTCCAGCTGGTCGCGGCTCAGTCTGCCGCGCTGGACGACCTTGCCGTCGGCGAGGAGTGACCAACGGCCGTCGAACTCGCGGAGGTTGGTGAAGAGGTACTCGTTGGTGAGGGTGACCCGGCCCGAGGTGACGGTGTCGCCGCCGACGGGCGCAGCGTTGATCGCCTGGTAGATCTGCTTGACCTCGACGGCCTTGCCGGTGCTGCCGCGGTCGGCGGTGACGATGCCGTCCCCGGAGAACGCCCCGTCGTTGGGGTTGTCGCCCCAGTCGCCGCCGTAGGCGAGGAACGTCCTGTCGCGGGGCCGCTTCTCGGTGAGGCCGACGGTGGCGGCGTCGAACCAGAACCGTACGCCCTCGTCACGGGGGCCGCGGCTGCCCGAGGCCAGTTCGGTGGCGCTCAGCGCCCGGGCGTACACACGCGCCCGGCGGATGGTGCCGCTGAACTCGCGGGTCGGGTTGTCGACGTCCGTGGCCAGGGCCAGCGGCGCGGTGTTGACGGCGGGGCCCCGGGGGGTGGTCCGGGTGGCCCGGACCGAGCCGTCGACGTGGAGGGTCAGCGTGCCGGCCCCGGCGTCGTAGACGCCCGCCACATGGTGCTCGCGGCCGGTCCAGTCGTCCGGCAGCGGCCAGCTCGCGGTGACCCACTGGCCGCCGTCGTGGATGAAGAACTCCATGGTCCTGCCGGACTGCTTCAGGGCGTAGTGGGTGTCGCCCTTGGCGATGATCGGCTGGTGATAGCCGGTGACGCCCGGGGTGACCCATGCCTCCAGCGTGAACGAGCCCGTCAGGTCGAGGCTCGCGTCCCGGGCGAAGACGGTGCCGCCCGAGACTCCGGTGGCGCGGGCGAAGGTGCCGCTGGGGGCGATGACCTCGCCGTTCAGGGCGGCGGGCCCGGACTCGGTGAGCAGCTTGCGCACCGGGGTGGGCCAGGTCAGGGCCTGGTCGACGAAGTCCCAGATCCAGCCGCCCTGGAGCACGTCGTAGCGGCGGACGAGGTCCCAGTACTTCTTGAAGTTGCCGCTGGAGTTCCCCATCGCGTGGGAGTACTCGATCATGACGTACGGCCGGGTGTCGCCCGTGTCCTTCGCCCGCGCCTCGACACGGGAGGGACTGTCGTACATCTCGGAGCGGATGTCACTGATGCCCGGGCGGTCGTCGCCCTCGTACTGGATGACGCGGGTGGTGTCGTAGGAGCGGATCCAGTCGTACATGGCGTTGAAGGTGCTGCCGCCGCCCGCCTCGTTGCCGAGCGACCAGATGACCACGGACGCGTGGTTCTTGTCGCGGTGGACCATGTTCTGGGCGCGGGCCACGCATGCCTCGGTCCATTCGGCGTGGCTGCCGGGGTAGTCGCCGCGGATGCCGTGGGTCTCCAGGTTGGTCTCGTCGACGAGGTACAGGCCGTACTCGTCGGCGAGTTCCAGCCACAGCGGGTTGTTGGGGTAGTGCGAGGTGCGGACGGTGTTGATGTTCAGCCGCTTGATGACACCGATGTCCTCGACCATGTCGGCGCGGGTGAGCGCCGAGCCGTGGACCGGGTGCATCTCGTGCCGGTTGGTGCCCCGGAAGGAGACCGGCCTGCCGTTGATGCGCATCAGCCCGTCCTTGAGCGCGAACTCGCGCAGGCCGACCCGGTGGGAGAGGGTCTCGACCACCTTGCCCGCCGGATCGCGCAGGCGCAGCACGGCGGTGTAGAGGTGCGGATGCTCGGCCGACCAGAGGCGCGGCGCGGGCACGGCCTTCGCGGCCTGTACGGTCGTCTCCTCGCCGGCGTCGAGCGTGAGGGTCTGCTGGAGCGGCCGGCTCCACACCGGGTGCCCGCCGACGTCGTACAGCTGGGTCTCGACCGCGTACCGGCCGGCGCCCTGGCCTCCGTAGTCGCGCACACTGGCGGTGACCGACAGTTCGGCCGCCGTGTAGTCGTCGCTCAGCGGGGTGTCGAGTTTGAAGTCGCGCAGATGCACGGCCGGTGTGGAGTACAGGTGGACCGAGCGGAAGATGCCGCTCAGCCGGATCATGTCCTGGTCCTCCAGCCAGTCGCCGTCGGAGTAGCGGTAGACCTCGACGGCGATCTGGTTGGTGCCCGGCTTGAGGTGCCGGGTGATGTCGTACTCGGCGGGATCGTAGGAGTCCTCGTGGTAGCCGACCAGTTCGCCGTTGATCCAGACGTAGTGGGCGGACTTCACTCCCTCGAAGTGCAGGAAGGTCCGCCGCCCCGCCCAGTCGCGCGGGACCGTGAAGGTGCGGCGGTACTGGCCGACGGGGTTGTAGCGGGTGGGGGCGGCCGGCGGCTGCGCCTCCTCGCCCTGGCCGTTGGCGCCCCACCACGGATAGGTGATGTTCACGTAGATCGGGAAGTCGTAGCCGTGCAGCTGCCACGCGGAGGGGACGGGGATGCTGTCCCAGGAGGTGTCGTCGAGGTCGGTGCGGTGGAAGTCGGTGTCCCGGTCGTCGGGGCGGTCGGCGTAGGCGAACTTCCACGTGCCGTCCAGCGTGAGCCGGTACGGCGAGCGGGTGCGATCGGCGGCCAGCGCCTGGCCGAGGGTCGCGTACGGCATCAGGGTGGTGTGCGCCGGCTCGGCTCCCAGCCGGAAGACGTTGATGCGGCCGTTCCACTCCGGGGCCCCGGCGACCGCCTCGCGCCGGCCGGCCGCGTAGGCCGGTACGGGCGGCGTGGACAGGGCGAGCGCGCCGAGGACGGCGGCTCCGCCCTCAAGGAGACGACGGCGGCTGACCGCCGTGGGAGACACGTGCGGGTGCGGCATGTCCGTGACCTTCCTCGGAGCGAACGGGAAACCACGTTCCTGATCAAGGCGCGAATACGGCGTGTGCGTAAGGAACTTGACGCTGCGTCAGATGACACGGGAGATGACGGTGAGGTCACCGGGTCAGCCTCACCCTAGGACTCGATCACAAACGAATCAATGATCCTGTCGGAATCTGTGCGTTCCTGATGGATACCCGGCCCGGAGTGGTCAGGAGGGCGCTCCCAGCACGGTCAGGGCCGCGTCGAGCGCGGCCGGTGCGGTGGTCGCGTGGATGCTGAAGCGGATGCGGTCGTCCCCGTGCACGGTCGCGGTCACGCTCGCCGCGTCGAGCCGTTGGTGGACGGCCTGGGCGGCGCCGTCCGCGATGCCCACCACGACGAGGCCCGCGCGCTCGTGCGGTGCGACGGGGGACAGCACCGGCAGGTCCGCGGCGAGGAGCCGGTCGATGAAGGCGGTCGCCGTCTCCTCGATACGACGCCGCACGGTGGCGACCCCGACCGACTCCAGCTGGGCGAGCGCCGTCGCGAGCGCCCCGGAGGCGAACGGTGATCCGTTGGTCGTCGAGAAGCGCTGCGCGCCGGGGAGCGGTTCGTGGGGCACGCCGTCGTAGTGGGAGGGGTCTTCGACACCGGTCCAGCCGCCGAGAACCGGCCGGAGGCGGGCGAGGCCCCGCGGGGACAGTGCCACGAAGCCCGTGCCCCACCCCGCTCTGAGCCACTTCTGACCGCCGACGACGAGTGCGTCGGCCACGGTCCAGTCCTGGTCGACGACACCGAACCCCTGGATGCCGTCGACCACGAGTAGGCGGTCCCCGATCGCCGCGCGGAGGCCGGCCAGGTCGGCGCGGACCCCGGTGCGGAAGTCCACCGCGCTGACCGCCACCGCGACGGTGTCCGGCGTGAGGGAGGCCGCCACGCGTTCGGGCGTCACCGGCGCGAGCCCGTCCCCGGGCACGGCGGGCAGCGTACGGACGGTGATGAGCCCGGCGTCCCGCGCCCGCCACCAGGCGTACAGGTTCGAGGGGAACTCCGCGCTGCTGACGAGCACCGCGCCGCGCGGCATGCCGAAGGCGATCTGGAGGAGACCGAACGACGTGCTGGGCGTCAGCGCCACCGCGCCGCGGTCGAACCCGGTGAGGCGCGCGACCGCCGCGAGCGCGTGCTCGTCCCGCGCGTGCAGTCCCGCCGAGGGGACACCGGCGCTCGCCTCCGCCGTGAGCCGGCCGATCGTCTCCACGACGGCGCGCGACGGTGGCCCGTAGCTGCCGAAGTTGAGATATCCGGTCGGCTCCGCGAAGGAGGCGAGGTAGTCGTCGAGCTCTGCCGTCACGCGGAAACTCCCTGGAGAACGGTCGGTCGGGAACACTCTTCATACCTCACGGCCCGCCGGCCGCCGGACGTCAGGGTTTCATCGGTGCCGCGGCCGCGGCCTCGGTGACGGCGGCGCCCTCCGCCCGGCTCAGCAGCCCGGCGGCCTCCCCCGCACGGACGGCGGCGGTCACCGCCCGCAGGAACGCCCGGCGGTCGGCGAACGGGGCGCCCGCCCACAGCCGGTCGAGGAAGGTCGTGCCGCTCGCGTCGGCACGGTTCGCGACGCCCGCGTCGGTGCCGGCGAACACGATCCGCGGCTCCTCCCGGCGGAAGTAGGCGTGGTACGGGTCGGTGTCGCCCAGGTAGAACGGCTCGAACGGCACCCCGCCCGCCGTGAACGTCATCGGCCGCTCCCCCGCCTCCGCGACGGCGGCGAGATCGCCGGAGAGCGTCAGGGACCCGTACCACGACATCGGCAGGGCCCCCGGGCTCGCCGACTTGGCGACGAGTGCGACGGGCCCGTGGAGCAGGGCCTGCAGACCGGGGTCGTCGAGGGCCCGCTCGACCCGCAGCCGGAACGGGAAGCGGGCCTCGACCCGGTCGCCGCTCCGCCAGGTCCTGGCGAGGCTCGCGTACCCGTCGCTGCCCACCCGTACGGTCTGCTTCCGGTCGTTGACCGTGATCGTGAAGCCGGAGCGGGCCCACGACGGCACCCGCAGGCGCAGGTCGAGCCGGCCGCCGCCGGTGATCGTCAGGGTGGTGGTGTCCGACCTGGGGTAGTCGCCGCGCTGGGTCACGGTCAGTCCCCGCTCCGCCCACCGCAGGGTCGACGGGAGGTACAGGTTGACGTAGAGCACGTCGCCGCGCGGTGAGCGGAGGTAGATGGAGTCCTGGTACTTGGTGTGGTTCTCCAGCCCGGTGCCGCCGCAGCACGTGCCGGTGTTGCCGTATCCCCGTCGCACGCCCGGGCCGACCGGCACCATGTACGTGACCAGCGGGTCGTCGGTGCTGTCGGTGTCCTGCCGGGAGGCGAGGATCTGGTTGACCAGTGTCTTCTCGTAGTAGTCGAAGAACCGGGCGTCCGGCGTGTGCAGGAACAGCCCCCGTGCCACCTTGAGCATGTTGTACGCCGCGCACGACTCGGCGTTGGTCGTCGTGACGATGCTGCCCGCGATGACGTCCCGTCCGCGGAAGACCTCGCCCTGGCCGGTGCCCCCGTGCACGTACGTGCGGTGCGGCACGACCATGTCGAAGAAGTGGGCGGCGGCCTTCCGGTAGTCCTCGCCGCCGCCGTTCTCGAAGAGGCGGAGATAGCCGAGGAACTGCGGGATGTGCTGGTTCGCGTGCTTGCCGTCGAGACTGTCGGTGCCGGCCACGCAGTCGGCGAGCAGCGCGGTGTTGTCGAAGCAGCGCGCCGTGGCCAGGAACGTCGTGTCGCCGGTCAGCGCGTACAGGTCGGCCATGACCTCGTTCATGCCGCCGTACTCCCCGGCGATGTACAGCGACCACATCCGGTCGAGCTGCTCGCGGGGCAGCGCGCCGAGCCGACTGTGCGCCCACTCCCCCATCCCGGTCGCGACGGCGAGCGCCGTGGTGTTGCCGGCGAGGGTGTACGCGTCGAGCAGCCCCCGCATGATCTTGTGGCAGGTGTAGTACGGCGCCCAGATCGCCGGGTACGTCGCGTACGACTCCAGCTGGATGAACTGCGTCTCGGGGTAGGCCGCGAGGAAACCGGCATGGCTCGGGCCGGGGGCGCCGCCGGGACCGGTGACGACCGCCGCGTGCCGGCCGCGGCCCGAGGAGTCGGCGACCGCCGAGCCGGACGTCTCGTCGAACCGGTACCAGGCGAGGTTGCCGTGCGTGCCGCCCTCGGCGGCGGCGAGCGTGGCGATCTCCGCCGCGCCGAGGGCACGGTCGTAGAGGTGGAACTCGTCGACGGTGCCGGCCAGGTGCGCGTCCCCGAACTGGGAACGGCCGATCCAGTTGTTCTTCGGGGCGCCCAGGTCGGCCGGCGAGAGCGTCATCGCCGGGTTCGTGCCGGCCACCGCGCCGTCGACGTAGAGGGTCCCCGTGCCGCCCGTGAGGGTGACCGCGAGATGGACCCACCGTCCGGCCGGCACGGGCGCGGCGCCGCGGATCCGCTGCTCGGCGGAGCTGCCGCCGGTGGTGATGGCGAAGCGGGGGCCCGCGCCGTCGTCGGCGGTCAGGAACATGTAGGTACCGGTGCCGGTGCCGAAGTCGAACACCCGCGACCAGGTCCGCTTCTCGGCGAGCCGTACCCACACGGCGATGGTGAACGTGCCGAGGCCGTCCACTGTGGCGTCGGGCAGCCCGACGTACTGTCCGTCGCCGGTGAGTTCGAGCCCGCCGCCGGCCCGGCCGGTCGACCATACGGCCGGTGGCAGCGGGGTGCCGGGCCGGCCGACCTGGGCGGTCCAGGCGTCCTGGCACTCCTTGAGCCCGGCGACGACGGCGTCGAGCTTCTCCTTGAACACGGCCTCCCCGGTGCCCGCCCACGCCTGGGCGAGCATCGACAGGAAGTGCCCGCTGTAGTGACCGCGCAGGTTGCCCGTCGCGTCGTCCCAGCCGCCCGGCGGCTCGGCGCCCCCGGTGTCCAGCCCCGCCGCGGCGCGGAAATTGCTGAGGATGCGGTCGACGGGGTAGGCGCGGGCGTAGGCGAGGATACGGTCGCGTTTCTCGGTGAACAGGCTCGCCCCGAGGTCGACCTGGTCGAGGGAGAACGGGGCCGCCCGCCACGACGCGGGAACCGGGAGGCGGTCGACCCGCGGCCGGCCACCGACGCCGACCGGCCCCACCGGGCCGGCCGGGGCCGCGGCCACCGGTCCGGCTTCGGCCACGCCGGCCAGGGTCGCACCGGCGGCCCCCGCTCCGTACCGCAGCAGCCGGCGACGGGACATCGCGTTGTGCGTCATATCTGCATTCACTCCCGGTCCGAGTCGGTAAAGGATTTCTTCGCTCATGGACGGCATCGCAATGCTTTTCCGAAACGTTTTCGGTGCCGATATCGACCGGCGGCGCCGGAAAGGCCCGCCGGGGTACGGCGGGCGGAACACGCTCCCGGCCCGGGGAGGCAGGACGGGCCGGGAGCGGGGGAATTCCGGCGGTCACCAGATCAAGAGCCTTTCCTCGGCGGGGACTTCACCGGTTCCCGCGGTCCGCCGAGGCGGCGGTCCGCCCTAAGAAATCGCCAGGTCGGCGCTGGGGAAGGCGGTGAACGACGGGTTGATGTCGGTCTCGCCGCCGCGGCCGTCGCAGCCCCGGTCCGGGTTGAACATCAGATAGGTGCCCGCGCCGCAGGTGAGGGCGAGTTCGGCGTCCCCGCCGACGACGACGTTCCCGGACAGGTTGGCGCCGCCCTGGATCAGGGCGTTGTCCTTGACCACGGCGTTGCCGCCGACGGTACCGCCGTTGACCCAGCCGAGCCCCTCGATGCGGGCGTTGCCGGTGACCGTACCGGCGTAGACCGCGGCCTTCGGGCCGACATAGGCCGTGGCGGCGACATTGGCGCTGTTGGAGACCCAGCCGCCGCCGTTGGCGTGCCAGTGTCCGCCGCCGGTCGCGGCGGGCTTGACGTGGCCGGGCTCGAAGCCGGACGGGGTGGCGCCGGAGAGGCGGAACTCGTACGGGAAGCGCCGGGCCTTGGTGTAGCCGTCCAGGAAGCCGTAGTGCGGCACCGCGGTCGGGGTGGCGGTGACGACCAGCCAGACCTCGCTCTCGCCGGACTGCAGCTGGAAGCTGATCTGCCCGTCGGTGCCCGAGGTCAGCGGCGAGTAGCGTGCCGCGCCGCCCCGCATCGCGACCAGTCCGAACGTCCAGCCGCTCGCGCCGGTCTCCGCGTGCCCCTTCAGCCGGATCTTCACGAGCCCCCCGGCCTGCGCGGGCACGAGCTTGATCTTGTTGAAGCCGTAGTCCGAGGGCGCCACCCGCGCGTTGATCCGGTAGTGGCCCAGGCCCTGGTCGACGGCCTCGACGTTGCCCCCGTTGTACGCGTTGAGGAAGCCCGCGCCGTACACGTTGTTGAGGAACGGCATCAGCGTCGAGCGGTTGCCGAAGTCGTAGTTGACGGTACGGGTGGCGTACTCGCCGACCCGCCGGTTCAGTTCGGACTGGCTGATCCCGGCGATCCGGCGGTACGTCTCCAGCGGGTGCTCGGTGCTGCGCGCCTCGTTCCAGATCCGGTTGAACATCGCGAGACCGTCCCGGTCCTTGATGTACTGCGCCAGCATCCAGTTGCCGTAGTGGTGCCGGCTGGAACTGAAGTACAGGTTCTCCGAGCGCAGCCAGCGGGTGAGGTCCCCGGCCGCGGTGGTGGGCAGCGCCTGCATCGCCATGAACTCGGCACTGGTCTCCCAGAACGTGCCCGCGCTCGGGTCGACGAAGCCGGCGCCGGAGCGGCCCAGGAACGTGTAGTTCTGGAAGACATGGGCGAGTTCGTGCGCCAGCCCCCACGAACCGGGCAGCGCGGCGCCCGGGGCGACGTTGATGACGCCGACCCTGTTGTCCACCGATCCGCCACTGGCCCAGGCGTCCAGCGCGGTGCGGTTCCAGGTCCGGGTGACGATCACGATGATCTTGTGCTGTGCCAGCAGCCCGGTCTCCGGGGTGAAGGCCATCGTGCTGACGTAGAACCGGTAGAGGTTCTCCAACTGGGTGATGACGCTGTTCGGGTCGAAGTTGTACGGCGAGGGCGCCGACACCGGGTTGGTGCCCGACTTCTCGCCCCACAGCAGGATGAAGTTGTCGGACTCCCGGCTCCGGTCCGCCGCCCAGGGCACCTCGCCCGTCTGGGTCCATCTCGCGGGGATGTAGACGGACTTCGCGGCGGGCGCCGACGCGCGGGCCGTCGCCGACGGCGCGACCGAGGCACCGGTCACCAGCGTGAGGGTCAGTACGACAGCGAGCCACAGTGGCCGTAATCGAGCATGCAGAAGCGTCACGACGGAAACACCATCCCGTTGGGGGCCGATGATGGGCGCCACGCCGACCTTTCGGGCCTTTTCCCGGGCACCGGACAAGGGCGGTGGACGCAGAGGACTCCGGTGCGCGCGTGCAGGCCGACACTGATGGACGGGGCATCTATTACTGTTGACACTGACGTACGAAAACCCTTTCGGCAACCTTCGGTTCGGGAAAATCACCCGGGATTCTCAGGGCAGCGGGGGCAGCGCCACCCGCTGGACCGGTGTGGTGTTCCCGGCGCGGTCGGTGGCGATGAACTCAAGGATCTGCGGCTCCTCGCGCAGCGCCCTGGTGAACGGCTCCTGGTAGACGCCCCAGAACGTCTCCGGGGTACGCCACTGGACGCGGTCCACGCCGGACACTTCGTCGTCGGCGTGGAGGGTCACCTCGACGTTGCTCGGTCCGAGCGGACGGACCTCGGCACGCACCGACGGGGGCCGCGTGTCCACGGCGACCTCGCGCGTGGCGTGGACGGTCCGGCCGGAGGGGTCGGTGGCCCGGCCCCGGAGCACGTGGTGGCCCTCGCGGTCCAGGGCGATCACCCCGGTCGCGGGCCGCCAGACGCCCTCGCCCACCGCGGCTTCCAGGGTGGCGGGCGAGAGCGAGGTCACCGCGAAGCCCGGTTCCCGGGTGTACCAGCCGGACGGGGCACGGTCGCCGGTCACCTCCAACCGGACCACCGGCAGCGGATCCCCCGCGCCGATGTCGGCCGGGAGCGACCAGGCGACGACGTCCTCGGCGGACCGCCCGTCCGCGGGGACCGTCCGGGTCACGCGCACCGGGTCCGCCCCGTCCGGGCCGACGACCCCGCGGCGCGGCACGGCCGGGCCGTCGAGGGTGCTCGCGGCGGCCGCCAGGAGCACCAGGGCCGCCTCGTCCCGGCTCAGCAGCCCGGAGCGGGCCGCCCGCACCACCCCCCGGTGGACCGCGGTGAAGAACGCGGCGACGTCGGCGTAACCACCGTCCGCCCACAGACCGGTGAGGAACGACCAGCCGTCGGCGTCCTGACGGTCGGGCACCCCGGGCGCGCTGCCCAGGAAGGCGATCTCCGGGTCGGCCAGGCGCAGGTACATGTGGTGCCGGTGGGCGCCGCCGGACCAGGCGGGTTCGAAGGTCCGGCCGAGCACCGAGACCAGGTCCCCGTCGGTGGTGTGCCCGGCGATGGTGCCGTCGAGACGCCGGTGGGCGGCCGCCGCGACCGGCAGGGTGGTGGTGGCGTCGTCGCGCGCGAGCAGCACGGTGGGGCCGAGTTCCACGCTGACCAGGGTGGGATCGTCGGGGGTGGGCACCAGCCGCAGCGGCATCGGCAGGTCGAGTTCGACGATGTCGCCGGGGCGGAAGTCGCGGCGCAGTGTCACGAATCCGGCGGCCGGCACGGGTGTCTCCACGCCGTCGATCCGGGGGGCGGCGGCCCAGGGCGGGATGCGCAGGTGCAGTGCGCCGGAGAAGGCGAGGCCGAACTCGACCGCCACCTTCCCGTCGCGGGGGTAGCGGGTCCGCAGGGTCACTTCACCGTCGGCGTGGCGCAGCCGCGAGGGTACGTAACTCGTCACGTACAGCTGCCCGGGCGCGTGGAACCACACAGATTCCTGGTGTTTGACATGGCTCTCCAGGCCGGTGCCGCCGCAGCAGGTGCCGACGTTGTCGTACTCGCGCAGCGCGCCCGGGTCCACCGGGTACATGTACAGGACCTCGGGGCTGGTGTCCGAGGTGACGTCCGCGCGGGAGCCCACGATGTGGTTGAGCGAGGCGCGCTCGGCGTAGTCGGCGTACCGGCGGTCGAGGGTGTGCCCGAACAGCGAACGGGCGATCTTCAGCAGGTTGTAGGTGGCGCAGGTCTCGGCGTTGCGCCGTTTGACGAACCCGGCCACGGTGTCGGCGGGGCCCCACAGTTCGCCCTCGCCGGTGCCGCCGTGCGCGAAGGTCCGGCCGGGCACGATCTGGTCCCAGAGGGCGACGACCGCGTCGAGGTAGCGGCGCTCGCCCGTGGCGTCGTACTGGTCGAGGTGTCCGACGAGCATGGGGAGGTGCTGGTTGGCGTGCATGCCGTCGAGCACGTCCCGGCCCGCCACCGCGGCGTCCAGCACGCGGTCGACCTCGAAGGCCCCGGCGGCGCGCAGGAACGACGCCTCTCCGGTGATCCGGTGCAGCCGCGTCATGGTCTCGTTCATGCCGCCGAACTCGCCGGCGATGTAGAGGGACCACATGCGCTGCAACCGCGCCCGGTCGAGCCGCAGGATCCGGCCGGCCACCCAGTGGCCCATGCCGGTGGCGATCTCCAGCGCCTGCCGGGAGCCGGTCTGCTCGTACGCGTCGAGCAGCCCCGCCATGATCTTGTGGCAGGTGTAGTACGGCGCCCAGATCTCCCCGTACGGTGCCATGTCTTCCAGCCGCGAGAACTGCCATTCGCCGTACGCCGCCAGGAACCCCGGATGGCTGTAACGCCCGGTCGCCGCCAGCGCGTCGCGTACCTCGGCCAGGCCCGCGACCGTCTCGTCCGCCTTGTCCCGCAGGAGTTCCTCGCCGGTCGAGGCGTACGACAGCGACAGCATGGACAGGAAGTGCCCCGCGTAGTGCCCGCGCAGCAGGCTCGCCGTGGGTGCTACGCCCGGTCCCGGGTAGTCGGCCTCGGACCAGGCCCGCTCGTCGGGATGGCCGAAGTCCTCCCAGGTGCCCGGGGGCAGCGCCCCGCGGGTGTCGAGCCCCGCGTTGGCCCGGAAGACGGCGAGCACCCGGTCCACCGGGAACACCCGGGCGAGATGCAGCATCTGGTCCCTGGTCCGGGAGTGCACCCCGTCGAGAAGGTCGACGTCGCGCAGGGCGAAGGGACGCGCGCGGGTCATCGGGCCGCCCATTTCTCGATCCCGGCGGCGTCGATCGGCAGCGCGCCCGACAGCACCTCGTGCCCGGTCCCGGTGACCAGGAGGTCGTCCTCCAGGCGTACGCCGATTCCGCGCAGTTCGGGGGGCAGGGTCTCGTCGTGGGCGTGGAAGTACAGGCCGGGTTCGACCGTCAGCACCATGCCGGGCCGCAGCGGCGCGCCCTGGTAGCGCTCGTACGTCGAGGAGGCGCAGTCGTGCACGTCCAGGCCCAGGTGGTGGCCGATGCCGCAGACGAGATAGCGGCGGTGCTGCTGGCCCTCGGGGGCGAGCGCCTCGTCGACCGAGACCGGCAGGAGCCCCCAGTCGTGGAGTCCGCGCGCCAGCACCTCCATGGCGGCGAAGTGGAAGTCGGTGTAGGTGGCGCCGGGGCGTACCTGGTCCATGCCGGCCCGGTGCGCGGCCTCGACCAGGTCGTGCACCCGGCGCTGGACCGGTGTGAAGGTGCCGCCCACCGGGAGCGTCCGGGTCACGTCGGCGGTGTACAGCGAGTTCGCCTCGACGCCCATGTCGAGCAGCAGGGTCTCGCCGGGGCGGACCGGGCCGTCGCAGCGGACCCAGTGCAGGATCGGGGCGTGTTCGCCGGAGCCGACGATGGTGTTGTAGCCGGGTCCGTTGCCGACGGTGCGGGCGTGCCGGTCGAAGGTGCCCTGGAGCCAGCGCTCCCCCAGGGCGTCGGCGACGGCCCGCGGGATCTCGTCGGCGACGGCGGCGAATCCGGTGACGGTGTGGTCCACGGCCTCCCGCAGCTGGCCGATCTCCCAGTCGTCCTTGATCATGCGAAGGTCGGAGAGCACCGCGCGGACGTCGTCCGCCGGGCCGCCGGGCCGCTCGCCGAGGTCGCCGATCGGCCGCACCGGCAGGTCCAGCGCGGCCGACCAGGCGGCGAGCCCCGCCGAGGGGCCGACCCACAGTTCCCCGTACGCCGCGCTGGCGTGGAAGTCGCGTTCGCCGGGCCGGGCGGGAGCCGGCAGGTACAGCACGGCGTCGTGGCCGCCCGGCCGCGGCGTCATCACCAGGACCGCGCCCTCGGTCGCGCACGAGGTGGCCCAGACGAAGTCGCTGTCCGCGCGGAACGGGTAGTCGGCGTCGCCGTTACGGCGGGGCGCGCGGCCCGCGGCCAGGACGAGGGTCCGGTCCGGCAGGCGGGCGCTCAGCCGGGTCCGGTGCCCGGCCGCCGCGCGTGCCGCGGCCGGGCTCACCGGTGCCGGGATGTCGCGTGCGGCCCAGCCCTGTCCGATGCGGGCCAGGAAGCCGGGGCTCTCGTCGGCCAGCCGCGGCGGTTTCGTACCGGCGTACGGCGGAGTGGTCCCCGCGGCCCTGGGCGGGTTGGTCCCCCCGGCATACGGCGGGCCGGCCGTTCCGCCGGCCTGCGGGGTGGTCGTCTCGGTCAACGCTTTTCGCCTCCTCGGTCGCGGACCATCTCCCGCAGCCGGCGCAGTACCCGGCCGTCGGCGATGCCGTCGTGTTCGTACTCGTTGGTCACCCAGGTCGCCGCGTTGCCGACCCGGCTCAGGGTGTCGCGCTGCAGCCCGGCGTCGACGAACACGTCGTCGGCGTAGACGGCGGCGGCCAGCGGAACGTCGTTGGCGGCGAGCCGGGCCGGGTCGTAGAGCGGGCTCCAGTCCCGCTGCTCGGCGAGTTCGGCCATCGCGGGCGCGAACGGCCGCAGCGCCCGGATCTCCTCGAACATCCACGGAAACGTCATCTCCGAGGTGAACAGCAGCGGGCGGCGGTCCCCGGCGAACTCCGGCCGCCGGTCCCGTTCACGCTGGGCGGACCAGCGGAAGGGGCCGTTCGGTCCGTCGCCGTAGATCGACTCCTGGAGGGTCCAGAACAGCGGGTTGCCCGCGTTCGACGTCTTGACCAGCACGGTCTCCAGGAACGCGTCGTCGAGGCGGCCGTCCCGGCGGACCGCCTCGGAGACCAGCCAGTGCAGGCGCTGATGGCCGGCTCCGAAGCCGAGTTCCCCGCCCAGGGTCTGGAACCGGCGTACCGACAGCGGCGAGCCGTCGGGGAGCGTCACGTCACCGGCGGCGAGCCGGTCGGCGATCGCGGCCACCGCGGCGGCGTCCCGCGGGTAGCGCCGGTAGAAGTCGGCGGTCTTGCCGGCCACCCGGTCGAACGTACGCCGGTAGACCTCGTCCGGATCGGGCGGTGTGCCGGGGATCCCGCCGCAGACGTAACAGGCGGTCAGTGCCTCGGGCGCGTGCGACAGATAGGTCAGGGTGATCCACCCGCCGAAGCTCTGTCCGAGGGTGGCCCAGCGCCTGCCGTCGTAGCACCGGGTACGGACGAGTTCGAGGTCGCGCACGATCGAGTCGGCGCGGAAGCACAGCAGGTGGTCGGCGGCCGCACGGGCGTCGGGGAAGCCCGCGATGTCGGCTCCGTCGACCGGGGTACTGCGCCCGGTGCCGCGCTGGTCGACCAGAACGACCCGGTAGTGCGTCAGGGCCTCGGGCAGCCAGCCGCCCAGCGGGGCGGGCCGGGGGTTGGCGCCGCCGGGGCCGCCCTGCAGATAGGTGAGCAGCGGCAGGTCGTCGTGGCGGCGGTCGGGGTCGGTGAACTCCCGGACGAACAGCTCGATGGCCGCTCCGCCGGGATCGGACCAGTCGAGCGGCGCGGCCACGGTGAACTCGCGGACCCAGGCGCCGGGCAGGGGGTACTCCACCGGGTTCACGCGGTGGCTCCGCTCGTGTTGGCGCGCCGGCGCGCGTCCCACTCGGGGCGGATCCGGGGCACGGCGGCGAGCAGGGTACGGGTGTACGCGTGGCGCGGGTCGTCGAACACCGCGTCCCGCTCACCGGATTCCACCACCCGGCCGCCGGTCATCACCGCCACGCGGGTGGCGATCTGCCGGACCACGGCGAGGTCATGGGCGATGAACAGGCAGCCGAACCCCTCCTCGCGCTGGAGTTCGCGCAGCAGGTTGATGATCTGGGCCTGCACCGAGACGTCGAGGGCCGAGACCGCCTCGTCGCAGACCAGGACGCGCGGGCTCACGGCGAGGGCGCGGGCGATGCCGATGCGCTGCGCCTGCCCGCCGGAGAACTGCGCGGGGTAGCGGTCGACGTGGTCGGGGTCGAGCCCCACCCGTTCCATGAGCGCGCGGGCGACCGTCCGGGGGCCGCCGGGTATCGGCCGTTTCTGGTAGCGCAGGGGGGCGGTGACGATCCGTTCGACGGTGTGCCGGGGGTTGAGCGAGGAGAACGGGTCCTGGAACACGACCTGGATCTGGCGGCGTACCTCCAGCAGGTCCTGCCCGTGCAGGGCGGTGATGTCGCGGCCGTCGAGGTGGACGGTGCCCGACGTGACGTCGATCAGCCGGGCCGCGAGCCGTGCGGTGGTCGACTTGCCCGAGCCGGACTCGCCTACCAGGGCGAGGGTCCGGCCCGCGTGCAGGTCGAAGGAGACGGAGTCGACGGCGGTGAACCTGCGCGCGGGGCGCAGCAGTCCGGCCGTACCGGCGACGGGGAATTCCTTGACCAGGTCCCGGGCCCGCAGCAGTGGTTCGGAGCTCATGTGTCGCCTCCCAGGGTCTGCAGCTCGCCGATCTCGTCGTCGATCCGCGGGACCGCTTCGAGCAGTGCCCGGGTGTACGGGTGCCGCGGGTCGCAGAAGATCTGCTCGGCGGTGCCGGACTCGACGACCTTGCCGTGCCGCATGACGATCAGTGTGTCGGCGACCTCGCTGACCACGGCGAGGTCGTGGGTGATGAGGATGAGCGCCGCGCCGGTGTCGCGGCGTACCTCGGCGAGCAGGTCGAGGATCTGGGCCTGGACGGTGACGTCGAGCGCGGTGGTCGGCTCGTCGGCGATGATCAGGCTGGGCTCGGTGCTGAGCGCCATGGCGATCATCACGCGCTGGCGCATGCCGCCGGAGAACTGGTGCGGGTATTCGTCGACGCGGCGGGCCGCGTCGCGGATGTGCACGCGTTCCATCGCCTCGATCGCCGCGGCGCGGGCGGCGCGGCGGCTGACGCCGGAACGGTGCGAGCGGTAGGCCTCGGCGATCTGTGTGCCCACGGTGTAGTACGGGTTGAGCGAGGAGAGCGGGTCCTGGAACACCATCGCGATCCGGTCGCCGCGCACGGCGCGCATCCCGCGTTCGGTCAGTGCGGTGAGGTCGCCGCCGTCGAACTCGACGCGGCCGGAGCGGGTGGCGCCCTTCGGGAGCAGCCCCATGATCGCGAGGCTGGTCATCGACTTGCCCGAGCCGGACTCGCCGACGATGCCGAGGGCGCCGCCGGGCGGCACGGCGAAGTCGACGGCGTCGACCACCGGGGCACCCTGGAAGGCGACGGTCAGGCCCCGCACACGCAGCAGGTCGCTCATGACGCCGCTCCTCTTCCGACCCGCGGGTCGATCGCCGAGTAGACCAGGTCGACGGCCATGTTGCCGACCACGACGAAGAAGGCCGCGAGCAGCGTCACCGCCATGATCACCGGCTGGTCGTTCTTGGTGATGGAGTCCGCCGCGAGTTTGCCGACGCCGTTGATCCCGAAGACCGTCTCGGTGATCAGCGCGCCGCCGAGGAGGCCGGCGAAGTCCATGCCGGCGATGGTGACGATCGGGGTGAGCGCCGGGCGCAGCGCGTGCCGCCGCCACACCAGGTCCGGTCGCAGGCCCTTGGCCCGCGCGGTGCGCACGAAGTTCTCGTCCAGAGTGTCGATGACGTTGGCCCGGGTGAGGCGGGTGTACGACGAGGCGTAGCCGATGGCCAGCACCGTCCACGGCATGATGAAGTTGAGGAACCACTGCCCCGGGTCGTCGGCGAACTGGACGGCCTGCGGGAACGGCAGCCACTGCAGCCACACCACGAGCACGTACTGGAGGGCCAGGGCGAGCACGTAGTTCGGGACCGACATGCCGGCCAGGGTGAGTCCGGCGATGAACCGGTCGGTGAACCGTCCTTCGCGCACGGCGCTGAGCAGACCGCCGATCACGCCCATGACCAGCCAGAGCACGGCCGCGCCGAGGGCGACCACCGCAGTGACCGGCAGCCGCTGCACGACCATGTCGGTGACGAGCTGTGAGGTCTGGAACGAGTAGCCGAGGCAGGGGGCCGGGCAGTGCACCGCGGACGGGCCGCTGCCGTAGTCGCGGCCCGCGAACAGCCCTTGCAGGAAGTGCAGGAACTGGCTGAGGAACGGGTCGGTCAGGCCGAGGTTGGCACGGATCTGGTCGATGCGCTCCGGGGTGCAGTTCTTGCCGCAGATCTGTACGGCGGGGTCGGGCGACAGGGCGAAGAAGATGACATAGGTGAACAGGCAGACCAGGAACAGCACCAGCAGCATGCCCAGCACGCGGTGCACGACGTAGCGGGTCATGAGCGGCCTCCCGGCTCGGCGGCGGTCCTGATGCGGTCGCCGAGGACCATGAAGGACAGCACCAGCAGCGCCAGGAAGACGCCCGGGACCAGGAAGTACGTGGGGACCACCGCGTACCAGCCCACCGAACTGGAGATCATCTGTCCCCAGGACGGCGTGGGCGGCACCAGACCGACACCGAGGAAGGACAGTCCGGCCTCGGTACCGATGTAACCGGGGATCGCCAGGGTCACCATGACCAGGATGGTCGAGCGCAGGTTGGGCAGGATCTCGGTGAACACGATGGTGGTGCGGGAGGCTCCGGACGCGCGGGCCGCCTCGACGAACTCGCGTTCCTTGAGCGACATGGTCTGCCCGCGCACGATGCGGGCCAGGTACGGCCAGCCGAACAGCGAGATCACCACGACCAGCAGGTACTGGCGGTCGTCCGCGGGCAGCGCGGAGAGCACGGCGATCATGAAGATGAGCGCGGGGAAGGCCATCAGGAACTCCATGACCCGCGAGATCAGCATGTCGGTCCGGCCGCCGAAGTAGCCGGCGAGCAGGCCGAACACCATGCCGAGCACCGTGGTGAGCAGTGTCGCGCCGAGGGCGATGAGCATCGAGGAGCGGGCTCCGTACACGATCCGGGCGAAGATGTCCCGGCCGCTGCCGGGCTCGACGCCGAGCCAGTGCGACCCGGAGATGCCTCCCCAGGACCCGACGGGCATGCCGCCGAGGTCGGGGTCGATGGCGCTCTGGTCGAACTCGTACGGGTCCCAGCCGCTGACCCGGACGATGAGCGGTGCGAACACCGCCATGAGCACGATCAGCGCGATGTAGCCGAGGCAGGCCACGGCCACCGGGTCGCGCAGCAGGTTCCGGGCCACGCTCCGGCGGGGGTCGGGGGCGGTGCCGGGGGTGCCGTCTGTGCCTGATACCGACACCTCCGGCACCTGCACCCCCGTTGACGGGATCGTCATGTCAGTCCTTCGCCGGGTCCTTGAGACCGATGATCCCGTAGTCGACGTCGCCGCTGGGGGCGATCACTCCAGCCACGTTGGTGCCCGGCAGGTAGATGCGGTTCTCGACGTTCAGCGGGACGAAGGGAGCCAGCGCCATGATCTTCTTGTCCAGCTCTCCCCAGGCCTTGTTCGCCGCGGCCAGGTCGGTCATCGCGCCGATCCGGTCGATCTCGGCGTTGACGGCGTCGTCGTCGAGCTGGGAGAGGTTCTGGTTGCCCTTGGCGGTGATCTTCCGGCCGTCGAACAGGGGCGGCAGGAACGTCGACGCGCTCGACGCCCAGTCCGGGCACCAGCCGGTGATCGCCGCGTCGTGCTGCTGCGACGGGGTGCCGATCGTCTCGTAGTAGGTCGCCGCGTCGATCACGTTCAGCTTGACCTCGATACCGGCCCGCTTGAGCGCCTGCTGGATCGCTTCGCCCTTGCGCTGTTCGACCTCTTTCGCGCGTACGTCCAGGGTCATCGTGAAGCCGTTCGGGTAACCGGCCTCGGTGAGCAGTTGCTTGGCCTTGGCCGGGTCACCGGCGTTGTCCGCGCTCGGATAGGCGTTGTGGTCGACGTACCCGGAGACCGTCTGCGGCAGGAGGCCGGTGGAGAGCGTGGCGAACTGCCTGCCGCCGCTGGCATTGAGCACCGAGCCCTTGTCCACCGCGTAGTTGACGGCCTGTCGCACCTTCACGTTGTCGAGGGGCTTCTTCGTCGTGTTGAGACCCATGTACGTGAGACAGGTCGACGGCGCCTTGACCGTCCGTGCCTTGAGCTGCGGTGTCTGCAGGCGGGCCACGGTGGCCGTCTGCACACTGCCGGAGAGCGCGTTGACGTCCGTGCCCTGGCCGGCGATGAGCCGCTCGTCGATGGTGGCGCCCTCGACGCCGACGGTGAAGCGCCACGCGTCGGGGTAGGCCTTGCGGACCGTGTCGCCCTTCGCGTCCCAGTGCGGGTTGCGTTTGAGCTGGATCAGGCTGCCCGGGGTGAGCTTCTCCAGGTCGTACGGGCCGGAGGAGACGACGTCCTTGATGAACGAGTCGCCCCCGCCGGTGCCGACCGGGAAGGGGGTGCCCGCCGGCTGGGAGAGCGCCGCGTCGAACTCGGGGAAGGGAGCCTTGAGATGGAAGACGATGGTTTTGTCGTCGGGTGTCTCGATCGTCGGCAGGTCGCCCGAGCGGTACGGCCCCTGGTAGCCCTTCGGGGCGTCGACCAGCTGTTTGAGGTACGGCGAGCCGATGCCGATCTCCGGGTCCCAGCTACGGCTGACGCCGAACTTGACCTCCTTGGAGGTGATCGGCGCGCCGGTGTCGAACTTGATCCCGTCCTTGAGCTTGTAGGTCCAGGTCAGACCGTCGGCGGAGACCTTGCCGAGGCTCTCCGCGAGGTCGGGGACCATCGCGTTGGGGTCCTTGGCGTCGTTGGGTGCCTTGGTGATGAGCTGGCGGTATATCAGGCGGTAGAACGCGTTGACGCCGCCGTCCCAGCCGCGGGCCGGGTCGAGATAGGAGAAGTCGGTCGACTGCAGGACCTGTACGGTCCCGCCCTTGACCGCGGTCCCGCCGCTCCCACCGCCGGTGGCTTCGGACGAGGTGCCGCCGCCGGTGCATGCCGAAAGGGCGAGTGCGCCGGCCGCCAGCCCAGCGAGCGCCGCTGAAGACGAGGTTCTCTTCAAGGGGTCCTACCTTCCGGTCGGGTGCGGGCAGCCCGGCCGTCCGGCGGAGCGGGACGGGAGACGGGCCGGCGGACCAGCGACTACGTGCGGAAACGGTGGGCAGATGCGCTGCGAATCCGGTGGGCCGGTGGGCAGAGCGGAGCGCCCACGACCGGTCCCACGGAGAGGCCGGGATCACTGCGAGCCCGGTCACTTGAGGAGACAGTAGTATGTGACACCTCCCGGGAGAAGAGGTTCCGCGAGAATTTACCGGGGTGACATTCCGGTTCCGGCGCACGCCGACGAGCCCGCCCGGCTCGGCCGGGCGGGCTCGTCACACCGGTGTCTCACTCCTCCGAGCGGCCGTTCCACCAGCCGAGCACATGGCCGATGTGGGCGGTGAGCAGCGTTTCCGCACCCCGCCCGTCGCGCGCCTCCAACAGGTCCACCAGGCTGTGGTGTTCGGCCGCCGAACGGGCCAGCTCGGCGGTGCCGATCATGTCGGCCAGGCCCACCATGCGGGTCTGCTGCCGCAGGTCCTTCACCATCGCGACCAGCCGGCGGTTGCCATGCAGCTCCAGGAGCCGCAGATGGAAGGCCATGTCGGCGGCGAGGTAGGCCGCCAGATCGGCGGCGGCGGCCGAGTCGACGATCACCTGGGCCCGGCGCCGCAGGTCGGCGGCGGCCTCCGGCTGCAGCGTCCGCGCGATCTCCCGCATCGGCGGCGCCTCCAGGAGCTGGCGCAGCCGCACGATCTCCCAGAGGTCCTGCTCGCTGACCTCGGTGATCCGGAAGCCCTTGTTGCGCACCACGTCGACGAATCCGCGCCCCTGGAGGTTGAGCAGGGCCTCACGGACCGGGGTGGCGGAGATTCCGAACCGCGCGGCCAGTGTCGGCGCGGTGACCAGGGTCCCCGGGGCCAGTTCACCCGAGACGATGGCCGCGGCCACCGCGTCCTCCACCGTGCCGCGCAGGCTCGTCCCCACCGACACCGGGCCGATGATTGATGAGCTCATCCGCGCCGTCCTCCCACCACTAAAATGTCACATCCCGCCGACCGCCGTCGGCCGGCGCAGTGCCGAGTATCCCATTCACCGGTCGTCGCAGGTGCGGGGGTGCGGCGTCGATACGGGGGCCCGTCGAGACCGACGCCACCCGACGCCGACACCGATACCGACGTCCCCCGCTATGTCACCGACCGCCGGAGCATGTGGTCGTGTACGGACCGGCCGCACCCGGGGCTCAGAACTCGAAGCCGTCCGGGTAGGGATCGGTCGGGTCCAGCATGTACTGGCCGATCCCGGTCACCCAGGCCCGGCCGGTGATGGTCGGCAGCACCGCGGGCAGGCCGCCGACGGTCGTCTCCCCCACCAGGCGGCCGGTGAACCGGCTCCCGATGAAGGACTCGTTGACGAAATCCCGGTGCAGCGCCAGCTCGCCGCGTGCGTGCAGCTCCGCCATCCTGGCCGACGTACCGGTTCCGCAGGGCGACCGGTCGAACCATCCGGGGTGGATGGCCATGGCGTGCCGCGAGTGCGCGGCGTCCGAACCGGGGGCGATGAACTCCACGTGGTGGCAGTGGCCGACCCCGTCGATCAGCGGGTGTGCGGGGGGCGCCGACGTGTTGATCGCCTCCATGATCGCCAGCCCGGCGCTCAGGATCTCGCCCTTGCGCGCGCGGTCGAACGGCAGCCCCACGTCGTCGAGGTCCACCATGGCGTAGAAGTTCCCGCCGAACGCCAAGCTGTATCGGACCTCACCGAGGCCGGGCACCTCGACGGTCTCGTCGAGCCGGTCGCAGTACGCGGGCACGTTCTCCAGTGTGACGCTGTCGGCGTGCCCGTCCTTGACGGCGACATTGGCCACCACCAGCCCGGCCGGCGTGTCGAGACGGATGGTGGTCACCGGCTCGACGACCTCGACCATCCCGGTCTCGACCAGCACCGTGGCCACCCCGATCGTGCCGTGGCCGCACATCGGCAGGCACCCGGACACCTCGATGAACAGCACGCCGAACTCCGCGTCGGGACGGGTCGGCGGTTGCAGGACGGCGCCGCTCATCGCCGCGTGGCCGCGCGGCTCGTTCACCAGCAGCCGCCGTACGTGGTCGAGGTGTTCGGCGAAGTACAGCCGCCGCTCGTTCATGGTGGCGCCGGGAATCACCCCGACGCCGCCGGTCACGACCCGGGTCGGCATGCCCTCGGTGTGCGAGTCGACCGCGGAGTACAGCCGCGACGTACGCATCTCAGGCCGCCGTCGCGCGGTGCGCCTCGACCGCGGCGATGGCCCGCCGCATGTCGGCCCGCACCCGGGCGTCGTGCTCGGCGGAGAGGGGGCCGCGCGGCGGGCGGCACGGGCCGCCGTACCGGCCGACCATCTCCATGCCGAGCTTGATGGCCTGGACGAACTCGGTGCGCGAGTCCCACCGGAACACCGCGACGAGGTGCCGGTAGAGCTCCCTGGCCTGCTCGAATCGCCCGGCCAGCATGTGGTCGTAGATCGCCACCGACTCGGCGGGGAAGGTGTTGGGGAAGCCGGCGAACCAGCCGACCGCCCCGTCGGCCATCAGCTCGAACAGCACGTCGTCGGCGCCGGCCACCACGTCGATGTCGCAGAGTTCGGTGATCTCGAAGAGCCGGCGTACGTCCCCGCTGAACTCCTTGATCGCGGTCACGTGGGGCAGCGCGGCGATCTCGGCCACCAGGTCCGGGACCAGGTCGACCTTGGTGTCGACCGGGTTGTTGTAGATCATGATCGGCAGCCCGACCTCGTCGATCTTCGTGTAGTGCTCGACGACCTGTTCACGGCTGGCCCGGTACATCGTCGGCGGCAGCGCCAGCACGCCGTCGGCGCCGTCCTCGGCGGCCAGTTCGGCCCAGTGTCTGGCCTGGTGCCAGCCGGGCCCGTGCACCCCGGCCACCACGACACCGCGCCCGCCGACCGTCTCGACGGCCACCTGGACGACCTTGCGGCGCTCCGCGTCGGTCAGCGCCGAGTACTCGCCGAGCGATCCGTTCGGACCGACGCCGTGGCAGCCGTTGCCGATGAGCCAGTCGCAGTGTTCCGCGTAGCGGTCGTAGTCGACCTCCAGCCCGGAGGGGGCGGAGGGGTTCTCCTTGAAGGGCAGCGCGGTGGCGACGATCACCCCGCGCAGGTCGGTCGGTGCGGAACTCATGGGAGGTCCTCTCGGTTGCTGGTCCTGGGGGAAGCGGCGAGTTCGCCCAGGCGTACGGGGGTCGCGATCGGCCGGTGCGCGGTACGGCCCGGGTCGAGCAGGCCGGGGCCGTGCGCGCCGGTGAGCAGGTCCTCGACCGCGCGGCCGCAGGTGCGGCCCTGGCACAGGCCGAGGCCGGCCCGGGTGGTCAGTTTGAGCGAGCGCAGCCCGCGGGATCCGGTCAGCTCCGCGGTCCGACGCAGGGTGCCCGCGGTGACGTCCTCGCAGCGGCACACCACGGTGTCGTCGTCCACCCAGGAGCGCCAGCCGGGGCGGATACCGTGCGCGGCGGCGAGCCGCGCGGCGACCTCCCGGAAGGCCGCCCGCTCGCGGACCGCGCCCGGTGCGGGCGCGCCCCCGGCGGCGACGCTCCCGGCGATCGCGCCCTCGGCCAGCGCCAGGTCGACGCCGCCGATACCGGTCAGCTCACCGGCCGTCAGCACCCCGGGCACCGAGGTGCGCTGCCGTTCGTCGACGGTGACCGCGCCGTCCGCGCCGACCGCGCAGCCGGCGGCGGTGGCGAGTTCGGTGCGCGGGACGAAGCCGTGGCTCACGCAGACGGCGTCGACCTCGATCCGGCGTGCGGTGCCGGGGACCGGTGTCCAGTCCCGGGTCAGGCGCGCCACGGTGACCGCCGCCACGCGCTCGGTGCCGTGCGCCGCGACGACCGCCGCGCCGGTCCGGTACGGAATCCGGTGGGCGGCCAACTGCCTTGCGTAACCCGTCAGTTCACCGACCTTGCGCCGGGCGGGGAACAGCCGCCAGGGCCGGGCCGCCCAGCCTCCGGCGAGCTGCGCCGGGCCCGCCGCCTCGACCACGCCCGCGACCTCGGCGCCGATCCGCAACAGGCCGGCGACCACGGGCAGCAGGAAGGGCCCGGCGCCGGCCACCAGGACGCGGCGGCCGACGGCCACCCGCTCGCCCTTGGCCAGTGCCTGCGCCGCTCCGGCGGTGTAGACCCCGGGCAGGTCCCAGCCGGGGAACGGCAGGGTGCGCTCGTACGCCCCGGTGGCGAGCACCAGGGCCGAGGGGTCGTAGGTACGGGGTTCACGGCCCTGCCCGTCCGGTTCGCCGACGAGCACGTGCACCAGGGGCGGGGCGTCGTCACGCCGGTCGACGGACCAGACGTGCGCGCCGGTCACGACCTCGCAGCCGGCGTCGCCGAGCAGTGCGGCGCGCATCGCGACGAAGCGGTCCCAGCCGTGCTGCCAGAGCCGCTCGTCCGTGTCCCCCCGCCCGTCTGTGTCTCGCCGCCCGTCCGGCAGATGCCGCCAGTACTGCCCGCCGACGTCGTCACCGGCTTCGAGCAGCACGACCCGGGCGCCGTGGCGGCGGGCGGCCAGCGCCGCGGCCATGCCGGCCGGTCCGCCGCCCACGACGAGTACCTCAGTCACGGTCGTCCTCCTGCAAGTCGATCCTGTCGCCGTCCACGGCCCGCCGCTGGCAGGCCCGTACGTCGCGCAGGCCGTTGACGGTCACCAGGCAGTCGAAGCAGGCGCCGATCCCGCAGAAGACCCCGCGGGGGCGGCCGGCGCGGGTACGCCGCCAGGCCACCCGCCCGTCGGCCAGCAGCACTCCGGCGATGGTCTGGCCGGCGAGGCCGGCGATCCGGTCCCCGTCGACCTCGATGTGAATCCCCGTCATCGGGTGGCCCCTTCGAGGTGCGGCAGCAGGGTGGGACGGTCCAGCCGGAACTCGGCGGCCAGCTCCTCCGCGGCACCGTCGGCGCCGCCGAGGAGCTGGTCGCGCAGCAGGTCGGCGGTGGCCAGACTCAGGCCGATGCCCGCGCCCTCGTGCCCGGTCGCGTGCCACAGGCCGGGCAGCCGGTGGTCGGCGCCGATCACCGGCAGGTGGTCGGGGACGAAGGGCCGGAACCCTCCGTACGCGCGCATCGCCTGCGCGTCGGCCAGGAAGGGGAAGAGCAGCAGTGCCTTGGCGGCCAGCGCGGTGAGCACCCGGGCCTCGATCCGCTCGTCGAAGCCGCGGCGTTCGCGGGAGGAGCCGATCAGGACGGTCCCGGCGGCGGTCGACTCGACCACGCTGGAGACCTGAAGGTCGGCCGAGCCCGAACCGACCGCGCCCACGTAGTCGGCGTCGTACACCTTGTGCCGTACGCGGGCCGGCATCCGCGAGGTGACCAGCACCGTGCCGCGCCGCGGACGCACGGGGAGGGAGACGCCGAGCCGCTCGGCGACCAGGCCGGACCAGGGCCCGGCGGCGAGCACCACGGCGTCGGCGGGCAGGGTTCCGGAGGCCAGCCGTACGCCGGCGAGCCGGCCCGACGACAGCACCGGCCCCGTCACCTCGACGCCCTGCCGCACCCGGGCGCCGTGGCGGCGGGCGGCGGCCAGCAGCGCCTCGGTCGCGACCACCGGCTGCACCTGGAGGTCCTCGGGGTAGAACACCGCGGCGGTGCTGTGCGGTGTCAGATCGGGCTCCAGCTCATGGGCCCCGGCGTCGTCCACCGTCTCGGCCACCACCCCGGCGCCCCGCTGGGTGTCCGCGAACGCCAGCAGGGCCGCCGCGCCGGCCTCGGTCGTGGCGACCACCAGGCCGCCCTTGCGCTCCAGTTCGAGACCGGGGAATCCGGCGGGCAGTTCGTCGCGCAGCTCGTCCTCGATCCGCGCCCAGGCGGCGAGCGAACGCTGCGCCAGCCGCAGCTCGGGGCCGGGTTCCTTGTCGGAGACGAGCAGATTGCCCTCGCCACCGGCCGAGGTGCCCCCGGCCGTGGCGCCGCGGTCGACGACGGTCACGTCGCAGCCGGCGCGGGCCAGGGCGCGGGCGGTCGCCGCGCCGACGATGCCGGCGCCCACGACGACGATCCGGAGAGGCCGAAGCGGCCGATGAGGAGCGGGCACATCAGTACTATGTCACATGTCCCGTGGCGATGGGAGGCCCCCGATGGCCCGACCACGTGGGGGATGTACGGACCACCCGTGGATACGACGAGGCACGACGAGGCACGAAGACGGGTTCGGCCGCGTGAGGGTGCGCAGGGTGTCCGGCCGCCCGGATCCCTCACCCGGGCGGTCGGACACCACGCACCGCGCGGGTCATCTCCGTGGCGGGCCGTCGTGGACCGGTTCGGGACGGTGGACACCACGGGGGCGGTAGCCGAGGGCGTCGGAGCGGCCGAGCAGGTCGGCGAGGAGCCAGATGATCGCGAGCCACATCTCGGTGCCCTGGAGCCCCGGTTCGGGTCCCGGCCCGGACGTTCCCGGGCCGAAGCCGAAGCCCCGGCCGTCCTGCCAGCGCGGCAGGGCGGCGGTCAGCTGCCGCTCGGCCCAGGCCCGTATCTCGGCCGAGCGGTAGCCGTCGTCGCCACTGGTGTCCCCGCCGAGCTGCCGGGTGCACAGCCACAGCGGGTGGGCGACGTCCAGCACATTGCAGGCGTTCTCCCGGCCCGCGCCGAAGTGACGGAGGTCGCGGGCGTGTTCCAGCACCGCGTCCACGACCCGCCGCGGGTGCGGCACCTCCACCCCGAACTGCGCGAACGAGCCGCGTGTCAGCCGGTAGTGGCCGTTGACGACCTGCAGCCATCCGTCCGCGGGCGAGGGGCTGCCCCACATGCCGGTCCTCGGATCGGCCCGGGTCAGCAGCCAGCCGAAGAGCGCCTCCAGGCCGCCCGGCCGGATGGCGTCGGCGTCCGGGCGGCGCAGGTTCCAGTGGGCGGCCGTGGCCCAGCTGTCGATCCACGCCCCCGCTCCCCACGCCCCGTCACGCCACGGCAGCCGCTCCAGGCGGCCGACGAGCTGCTCGGCCGTCATCTCCCGGGCGCCGCGCACCGGATGCGGGAACGAGGAACCGAGCAGGTCGAGGGCGTAGCCGACGGACAGGACGTGGTAGAGCGCGGGCCCTTCGGCGGGGAAGCCGTCGTCGTCCGGCGCGGACGGCGGTGCGCCGAGCGGTCCACCGAGCGGTGCGCCGAGCGGTGCGCCGAACTCGGGCACCAGACCGGTCCCCGGGTCCTGCAGCGCCTCCAGCCGCCGGGCGTGCTCACCCCGGTCGAGCTGCCCGGGAGCGGCGGCCAGCAGCAGGTCGGAGATCTCCACCGCGTCGCAGTGTGCCCGTACGGTGGGGGCGGCCCCGGGCCGGTCGGCGTACCGCTCGCCGTCCCAGCACCGGGCGATGACGTCCGCGGCCTGGCCCCGGGCCGTTTCGGCGAACCGGGCCAGGACATCGGCGCCGTGCGCGCGGGCCGGGGAGGCCGCCCCGGTGCCCCGCCGGTCGCGGAGCGGCCGGGCGGGATTGCCGGCGGCCACCGTCCATGTCGGCACGTCCTTGGTGACCACCGCTCCCGCACCGATCACACAGTGGTCGCCGATGGTCACGCCGTCCACCACGACCACGTGCGAGCCGATCCACACGTCGTCCCCGACGACGATGCCCCGGCTGGTGTGGGGCTGCCGGAAGACCGGCCGGTCGGGAGCGGTGGAGTGGTTGAAGCCGAGCAGCGAGGTGTGCGCGCCGATCCGCACCCCGTTCCCCAGCGTGACGGTGCCGCGGACGACGCTGAACGGGTTGAGCGTGCAGTCGGTGCCCGTGGTCAACTCGCCGGTGACGTAGGCGTGGGCGGCGATGTACGAGTCGTCGCCGAGCCGCAGCCGGTCGGGGAACACGGCCGCCGACCCGGCGACGTAGCACCGCTCGCCGACCTCGCTGTCCCCGCCGACCGACCGTTGCCGCTCCTTCTGCGCGAGGCGCTGTTCCCCGGTCGCCTCGTTCCCGAAGAGCCACGGACAGTGGTCGAAGTGCTGTACGGGCAACTCCTGCCGCGGTTCCATGTGTCACACGCTAGGCGGCGGCGCCCTCCCGTGGGAAGACCGGACCGGGGTTCTCGGATCGGGGTTCTCAGGCGGGGCGGTCCTGACGCAGGATGCCGAGCAGTCGGGTGACCTCGGTGGCAACGGCCGCCCGGCCCGCCCCGAGGTAGCCGCGGGGGTCCACGGCGGCGGGGTGGGCGGCGAGGTGGTCGCGCAGGGCGGTGGTGAAGGCGTTGTTGAGGTGGGTCGAGATGTTGATCTTCGTCATGCCGCGGCCGACCGCTTCGACGAGACCAGGGTCGGACACCCCCGAGGAACCGTGCAGGACCAGGGGGACGGGAACGGCCCGGCGCAGCGCGCCGATCAGCCCGTAGTCCAGTTCGGCGTCGCGGGTGAGCATGGCGTGCGACGTGCCGACCGCCACGGCGAGCGCGTCCACGCCGGTGGCGGCGACATAGGCGGCGGCCTCCTCCGGGTCGGTGCGTACACCGGGGGCGTGCACGCCGTCCTTGCCGCCCACCTCGCCGAGTTCGGCCTCGACCCACACGCGCGCCGCGTGGCACCGGGCGACCACGTCGGCGGTGGCCTTGACGTTGTCGGCGTAGTCGAGGGTGGAGGCGTCGAACATCACCGAGTGCAGGCCGAGTTCGAGGGCTTCCCCGACCAGCGCGTGGTCCGTCACATGGTCGAGGTGGACGGAGACCGGGACCCCGGCCCGCTCCCCGGCGGCCAGGGCGGCGCGGGCCAGCGGGGCGAGGGCGCCGTGGTAGCGCACGGCGTTCTCGCTGATCTGGAGGATGACCGGCGCGTTCGCCGCCTCGGCGCCGGTGATGACGGCCTCGGCGTGCTCGATCTGGATGATGTTGAACGCGGCGGCCGCGTGGCCGGCCGCCGCTGCGGCGGCCACGGTGTCTCCGGTGCCGGTGAGAGCCATGATGTCCTTCGGTTCGGGCGGGGCCGGCCGTGCGGCGCGCGGACGCCGGAGCCGGTCGGGGCGTGCGTGGACGATGAGTTGGGGGCCGACCTCATCGGTACGGGCCCGTAGGGTACCCGGCCGCCGAAGGGCGGTGGCGGCCCGCCGAGGGGCGGACCGGCCGCTCACGCCTCCCGCGCGGAGGACAACGTTGTCCGCGTCAGGTCTGGACAAGCGACCGGGTCGGTGCTGTGGTGTTCGGGGGAGTTGGGGAGTGCAGAGCCGCCCCTTCCCTTCCACGTACGGCTTTCTCGGAAAGGCGGTACGTCATGTCAGCGCGGACCCGTCCCCTCCTCGGCGGTCTCCTGGCCCTGATCCTGGCCCTGACCGGCCTCGTCGCCCTCCCTGCCGTCTCCCGCGCCGCGACGCCGGTCTGTGCCCTGGCGTGCGACACCCTGGACCCCTCGAAGGCACGGCAGGACACCTTCCCGGTGCCGGAGCGGAACATCAACGGCCGGATCCTGCGGCTGCACGTCTCCGACCCGGACAGCATGGCCTGGGCGAGCATCGACAACGGTGCGAGCGGCGACTCGGTCTGGCTGGACCGGTCCTGGGACCGGGGCGCCACCTGGGAGCCGCTGCTCGGCAGGGCGAGCATCCCCGGTACTTGGACCGGCACCCGCACCCTGATGTACAACCTCACCGATCCGGTGGGCCACCGGCGCGGCTGGATCCGCGCCTGCGGCGACGCCGCCGCCGTCGCCTGTACCGACTGGGTGTACCCGACGGTGTGCGACGGCTCCTCGTGCGACGGCGCCGATCCGGCCACCGCGTCGGGCGACGACACCCCCGTGCCGCCGGCCACCCTCTTCGGGCGCGCCGTCAGCCTCCATGTCGACCAGCGAACAGGCATGGCCTGGGGTGTCGTCGAGAACGGCGGCCCGGGCGACGAGATCTGGCTCGACCGCTCCTGGGACGGCGGCGGGAGCTGGCCCGAGGGCTCCTCCCTCGGCCGGACGAGCGTGCGGGCCGGAGCGGCCTCGGCCCGGACCGTCATGTTCGCCACCCGGGACCCCCGTGGTCTCCTGTACGGCGGCGCGGTCCGTGCCTGTGGCCGGGAGGCGGCCCATCAGGAGGGCGGCTGCACGGCCTGGGTCAGGCCCGCGCCGACCCGGGAGCGCGCGGCGGCGGACGCGCTGATGGCTTCGTACCACACCGACGAGGGCTGGTGGCGGAGCAGTTGGTGGAACTCGGCGGTCGCGCTCACCTCGGTCGTCGACTTCGCCGACCGCACCGGGCGGCGCGACTACGACTGGGTGATCGCCCGTACCTTCGAGCAGAACCGTGGTGTCTTCCCGGCGGGCGGGCGCGGTTCGGACCCGGTCGAGGGCCACTTCATCAGCCGCGCCGTCGACGACGCGGCCTGGTGGGCGGTGGCCTGGCTGACGGCGTACGACTACACGGGCGAGCGGCGCTACCTCGACGAGGCGGTCACGATCACCGAGTATGTCCGGCAGCACTGGGACACCGGAACGTGCGGCGGCGGGGTGTGGTGGGACCGGGAACACACCTACAAGAACGCCGTGACCAACGGGCTGTACCTGTGGCTGACCACCTCGCTGCACGACCGGATCGGCGGCGACACCGTGTGGGGCGCCCGCGCGGCCACGGTGGCGGACTGGTACCTCGCCAGCGGGATGATCAACTCCTCGGGGCTGGTCAACGACGGGCTGACCGGCGGCTGCGGCAACAACGGCCAGACCGTGTGGAGTTACAACCAGGGCCTCGCGATCGGCGCCTTCACCCAGCTGTGGCGCTCGACCGGGAGCGCCCGGTACCTGGACACGGCCCGGCGGCTGGCCGACGCCGCGACGACCTCTCCGGTGCTGACCAGCGGCGGGGTGCTGACCGAGTCCTGCGACACCGGCACGCGGTCCTGCGACGACAACCAGAAGCAGTTCAAGGGCATCTTCATGCGGCACCTCGCCGATCTGGCGGACGCCACCGGTTCGGCCTCGTACCGGGCGTACATCAGGAAACAGGCCGATTCGATCTGGACCACCGACCGGGACCCCCTCAACCAGCTCGGCCAGCGCTGGTCCGGCACGAGCCCCAACCAGACCGACTGGCGCACCCAGGCGAGCGCGCTGGAGGCGCTGACGGCCGCGGCGGGTCTCCAGCGCTCTCCCTGACGGTGGGAGGTACCGTCGCACGCCGGCCGGGGCCCCGCCGCGGCCGGCGCGCACGGTGCGGTTCCGTGCGGTTCCGTGCGGTTCCGGGCCGGGTTACGGCCTCAGGGCTCCGTCGAACTGGACCCAGGGCGACCAGGCGCCACCGGGGGCGGACTGCGAGCGGTGCCACACCTGGCCGGCGCTGTTCACGCCGAACAGCTCGATCCGGCCGTCCGCGTTCGTCTCCGCCGCCACCTGCGACAGCCCGCCGTCGAGCTGAGTCCAGGCCGACCAGTCCCCACCGATCGACACCTGCGTACGCGTCCAGATCTGCCCCGCGCTGTTCGCACCGAACACCTGCAACCGGCCATCCGCGTTACGCGCCGCCGCGATCGACGCCAGCGCACCGTCGAACTGGACCCACGGCGACCACGATCCACCCGGGGCGGACTGCGAGCGGTGCCACACCTGGCCGGCGCTGTTCACGCCGAACAACTCGATCCGGCCGTCCGCGTTCGTCTCCGCCGCCACCTGCGACAACCCGCCGTCGAGCTGAGTCCAGGCCGACCAGTCCCCACCGATCGACACCTGCGTACGCGTCCAGATCTGCCCCGCGCTGTTCGCACCGAACACCT